>CAYQMZ010000275.1:0-5731 GCA_964418725.1 uncultured Pirellulaceae bacterium | reverse complement strand
CGAACAAGGAACTCCAGGAAACTGCTTAGCAACGATTCATGAAACGCGTTGCGTGCGACGCGTTTCACCGTGCCCGAAGGAACCAACCATGAATGTCAAAAAGATCGTATGCCCTGTCGACTTCTCGATGCCAAGTGACGCAGCCCTCGATTTAGCATCGAAGCTCGCCCGAGAAAGCGGTGCGAAGATGTACATCGTGCATGTCGAAGACGAGGCATCGATTGTGCACCCTGGATTAATGGGGGGCATTCCGCCAGTCACATGGCCTGCTCGTCAACAACTGAACGAAACGCTGCCTACGGCAACGGAAGTACTGTTCGAACACGATCTCTTGCTTGGTGACCCTGCGACGAAAATCGTCGAGTTCGCCACGGAAAAGGGAGCTGACTTGATCGTCATGGGTACCCATGGATCGAGCGGTGTGGTTCGCCTACTGATGGGCAGTGTCGCTGAAAACGTTATGCGTCGATCTCCTGTACCCGTGCTTACGCTGAAAGCGGAAGTTCAGGCACAAGGCCGACGGAATAATCCAGCGGCGGACAAACAGGAGGCAACTCCTTGAAACCCTGTGTGCCACAGGTCCTGCCAGCGCGTCCCCCGCGGGGCCGTACCGCGAGACTTCCGGTTAGCAATAAGACCTTGTCGCTAACAGGCGACCAATTACAGATTTGAGCCGTGAAAACACGCGTCGGCCTTAGCGCTGGCAGAACCTGTGGCACACGATTTCGGCTTCGACATAGATCTCACTGCATTCCTTACACAGAAACTCTGAAACGACCGCAGGGTGCAACCATGAAGAATCCCGTCGAATTGATCTCAAAATTCCGAGTCTGCGATGTCATGCGTGGCGACGTGGTCACTCTTCGGACCGACCAAACGATGAGCCACGCAGCTTCCGTGCTTCACAGCTACGGAGTGACCGGAGCCCCCGTGGTTGACGAAGACGGTCAATGCGTTGGCGTTCTCAGTGCAACGGACTTTGTCGACCGCGAGACGACCGCCTCCAGTATTCCCGCACTGGCGTCACTGGCCTTCGACAGCATGTACATCAAGAAGACGTTTTCGCCACCCGAATCCATCGAATCGAACAGCGTCAAAGCCTACATGACAACCGACGTGATCACCGTCGAGGCAAATACCCCACTGATCAAAGCTGCACGAACGTTGTGCGAAGAACGCATCCATCGCCTGATCGTTGTCGACGAACAAAATCGACCGCTCGGCGTCGTCAGCTCACTCGACATTGTTGCCAGCCTAGTCGTGGCTATCGAAGAATAACAACGCCCTACAGAAACGAGGAACGATCTGATGACTCCCTATCACTTGCTTGCGGAAGCCGCCAAGACGATGCCAAGTCGCAGCTTTCTTGATGCATGGAATGACTTCGCATGCTGGGAGAAAGCCCGTGGCTACCGAGACGACCCAAACGCGGCCTCCAAAGAAGACCTGGAATGGATTCAAACACTGAATTCCTTGGCGTACCAACTAGAGGAACGGTTGGGGGATTCCACAGACTGCCGCAACGCACTCGAGGCAGCCGCGGCGGCGTTCGCCAGTCTCGAGCATGAAAACGAAATGTACCAGGCTTTGATTACCTGGCGGCAGCAACGCACGAAAGAACGATTAGAAGAACAGAGGCAGGATCACACGCCTCAGGCAACCAACTAGACGTCGGCCTTGCATCGCTAAGTCATAGTTTGGCCCGTCACGATCACTTGCAAAGTAAAGGACGAAATCATGAAGGTCATAATCGGAGTTGATGGTTCGAAATTGGCAAGTCAAGCTGTCCGTTTTACGGGCCGTCTGCTTTCTCCTAAAGTCGACGACTTGATGCTTTTCTATTCACCACCGGCCTTTCATTTGGCCTCGAAGACACCCGTCCCCGATGGAGTCCTGCGCCAGGCTGCGACGGCCCTCGCTGACGGAGTCTTCAACGAGGCAACGAGCTTTCTGTCGCCAGAAATGCGAGCGGTCACAAGCACGATTCAACGCGAAACGCTGCCCGCCGATGGATTGATCAACTGGGCGGAACGAAACGACGCCGATTTGGTCGTTGTGGGATCGAAGAGCGCCAAACGGAAATTCCCGTTCGTCCTGGGCAGCACCGCCCGCACCGTCATTCACCACACCGGCAAGCCCGTGATGGTTGTTCGTGGCGATGTGAAGGCCGGATCAGAGCCGCTCAATGTGGTCGTAGCATGCGACGAAGACCGCTGGTGTGATGCCACTGGAATTCTGAGAGATTTTTCGTGGCCAGCCGACACGAATGCCACTCTCTTCCACGTGACGGAGGCTTATGGCGACCAATATGTCGAATCGCTGATGACGCGAGGCAGCTCGAACGTGCCCAATGCCTCGCAGTTGGTTCGCGAGTACCAAGACGCCATTGACCGCCGAAAGCGGGCCGCGGCAAAGCAGCTTAAGGAGTTACAAAGGACCGGACCGTCGATCGTGCAAAATGCCATGATCGAAGTTCAGCAAGGTGATATCGTCGACGAACTGATCGCGAAGGTCGAACGAGACAACGTAGACCTGCTTGTCTTGTCTTCGCGACGTCTGGGGATGATCGGCCGAATGCTAGGTAGCGTCACAGAGTCGCTGCTCGGTCGATGCCCCTGCTCGCTACTCATCGTTCATGCCGAGCATCCATCTCTCGACAACACGACGGAAGGCGGTTCGGAAACGATGGTCAGCGTCGCTGACTGAGTGCAGACTATCGACAGCGTGAAAATGCATCCGTAGCGAGGGTCGCGACTTTCGCTGCGGATTTTTTGCATTCACACTCTCGGTCTGCCGTGAGACACACGCAAAGTCCCCAGCGCACCTAAGCTGCACGTCGTGGTTGAAACAGGCTTTGCAATTCGTAGTCCATTGCTTGCAGATGAATGGCCGGATCGTCCTGCATTGCGCGGACTACCTCATCCAACTGCTCCGCCGAACTCATTGTGATATCAACGAATAGGCACTTGCGTCCCGCCACTTCGCAAGCTCCGCCACCAACGCCGCCCAGATTCTCTTCGCGGATTTGATACCCCATCGATTTGGCTAGTTTCTTAACGGAGTCATAAAGCTCAACGGTATGCATACAATTCCTCCAGCTTCCTGCTGTGTGTGGGGTTTGCCCCGATTATGCACTCTCGTGGTCCAGACGCCGAGACTGATCCGACGATAGAACCATTTGGACTGCGATTTTTCTTCCCTCTCCCTCCGCCAGACGCAAGCGACGACAGCAATGCTGACAGAGAATACTTCGACCCACGCCAACAAGCCGATTCACGCCACCGTCACTGCGCCGCAAGCCATGAAAGATTCCAGTGAGAAACGTATTGCGGAGCTGGAGAGTCGCGTCAAACAGCTACAAGAAAAACTTGATGACTCGCAGCGAATGGCAACGCTCGGTGAATTGTTGAGCACTACCACCCACGAGTTCAACAACGTGTTAATGTCGGTGATGAATTTCACTCGGATGGCACTTCGCACCAATGACGAAGACAAACGTCAACAGCACCTTCAAAAAGTGCTCACGGCTTCGGATCGCGCCGCCAGGATATCCAAGAGCATTCTTGGGGCGGCCCGAAATCGGTCTGGGCAATTCGAGCGTGTTGAGATTAAGCCGCTGATCGAAGACACCCTTGTCTTGATGGAACGTGAGTTCCGCAAGTTCCGCGTGCAATTGACACAAGAAATCGGCGACACGCCAGCGATCATGGCGCGTGGTAATGAACTGCAACAAGTCATCCTGAACCTGTTGGTGAACGCTCGTCAGGCAGTCGGCGAAGGCGGCGAGGTGACGATACGGTTGTCGCATGATGCGGAAAACCAAATGAACGAACTGATGGTGCGTGACAACGGGTGTGGAATCCCAGCGGACAAGCTACCGCGGATATTCGACCCGTTCTTTACGACCAAAGATGGCCCCGACGAAACCGGTCGTGGCGGAACGGGTTTAGGCCTCGCTGCCTGTCGCGAAATCGTTGAAGCCCACAAAGGTCGAATCCGAGTCGCCAGCACGGAAGGCAAAGGGACTGCGTTTACCCTCAAGCTCCCTATCTGCGACGCATAGCCTAATCGCTCGAATTCTTATCGAGCGACTCACGCAAATTAGCTCCTCGACAAATCGAAGCCTCGTATGCGCGTGCCTGACAGGTCGCAAAATGCGAGGTCTGGTCCATGCGCGCTGCTGCACAAAGCACGGGCATCCCTGCATTCTTCTTTCAGATGCAATACGTCGCATATCATCGCGACTTTCCGCGTCATCGGCACAAGCCGCACAACCGCACCCACGGGCGTTTGATACCACACACTCAAGCTGCGAGTTGGAATACTCCAGTTGAAGGGTATCCACCATTACCAATAGGGACGTCTCTGCCTGTCGGTGGCTTTTTTGCAGCACGCGGCGTGACAGAACATAGGTTTTATTGGCGGAATATGTTTTTCGCGCACGGCCTATGCCTTCGTCACAACGAAACCAAATGAGAAAGAGCTGCTTCGCCCAACTCCTTGATAGGATCCAAGAGCACCTTCAGCCGAACGCTGACGATAGCTCTGCGCCCAAGGTGCGCGATTACGCGATGCTTGAACGTCGCACGCTCTTCAGTTCGAGCCCTGTTCCTGGCGATACGGAAGATCTCGCAAACTCGACCGAAGCATGGGACGTCGAGCCGGATCTCTTGGATTCGTTCTTAGATCACGACGGCCTATCACTCGACTTTGCAGAGCCGGAAGCTTCCGATCATCCACTCGACGCGGCGACCTCGTGGGACGACATCGTCGATCCACCATCGGGCTCGTCAAGAGACACGCAACTAGTCGTAGTAGACCTCAGCGTGCCGGACGTAAACCAACTGCTAGATGACCTTGCTCAGGATATCGGCAACGGCAATCTAGAGCTTGTCCTGCTGGACTCCAGTCAGGACGGCGTCCAAGCAATCTCGGACGCAATTCATGGACGCATGGACATTTCCGCGATCCACATTGTCTCACACGGAGAAGCTGGCAAGGTTCGTCTGGGTGGTCTAACACTCGACAGCGCGAGCGTTGGACGGTTCGCAAGCCAGATGGCATCGTGGCAAACGTCACTGACGGCAGACGCCGACATCCTGTTCTACGGTTGCGACTTGGCAGCGGACCAGGGTGGACAGGAGTTGATGGAATCCATCTCGGCTTTATGTGACTGCGATGTCGCTGCCAGTGAAGATTTAACCGGACATGAATCCCTAGGTGGCGACTGGGACCTTGAGTATCACCTTGGCCAAATTGACTCGCACATCGTCTTCAGTCGAAATCTCATTGACGGCTGGAATGCAACGTTAGACATCACAACTGGCTTGGTCGGACACTACGAATTCGATACTTCGGGGACAACGACAGACTCTGCGGGCAACCAAGACGCAACCGTTTCCAGTGGGAATGCGACAGGTGAGACACCCGCAGCAATTGGCGACCAAGCTGTTGGTTTCGCCGCGGATGTCTCGGGAAACAACAGCTTCTTGGAAGTCGCCGACAACGCGGCTCAAGATTTCGGCACGGGTGATTGGACGGTCGCCTTCTGGTACCAGCAGTCCGGCACGCCTCCTTCAGATGTGAGGTTGCTGGGCGACTACTCCGGAAGCGGAACAGGTTTCGCGGTACGAACAACCTCCAGTGGCACGCTGCAAGTCGAGATGCACGGTGCGAGCGGATCCGCTTCAAACAACCAAGCGCCATCAACCTGTTCGTACTGGCCATTTAT
>CAYQMZ010000274.1:5923-8839 GCA_964418725.1 uncultured Pirellulaceae bacterium | reverse complement strand
GTCTGCATGGGCCGTGGCGAAATTTCGATTTCGCACGTACCGGCTGTCTAGAGCTTGTCATTACCCAAGTACGTCGATTGATCGCTTGCTCACTTCACCCTCCCACGAGCTAACTCCTCCATGTTTTATGGCACTTTCATGCGAGGGTCGGCACCGAGCTTTAGCGAGTGTGGCGGGGAGGGCGAAGTGTTGAATGCAAGCTCAAACTTGTGGGTAAAGACAAGGCCTAGAGCCAGTTTCGAAACGACATTGCCAGCTGGCGAACATGCAATACAAGCGATTTTGATTGCCAGACGGCGATTCGAACTTGTTCCAACTGAATGCCTACAGGACTGAAGATGAAGATTGAACACTTTGCTCTGAACGTTTCGGATCCCAACGCAGCCGGACGCTGGTACGTCGAGCATTTGGGCTTCACTGTCAAACGCCGACTCGTTGATCTGCCCTATACGCACTTTTTGGCAGACGATTCGGGAACCGTGATGATTGAAATCTATCGTCAGGATGCGCCCAAACTCGACTTTCCCAACACACATGTGATGGCCATGCATTTGGCCTTGGTCAGCCACGACGTCGCCGCCGACGTTGAACGCCTGGTTAAAGCTGGTGGTGCATTGGAAGGCGAGATCACGACGTTTCCGAACGGTGACTGCTACGCGATGATCCGGGATCCTTGGGGCATTACGTTGCAACTAGTCAGTCGGTCAGAGCCAATGGTCTAATCAGGCCTAGTAGACTGGCCATCGCCACTTGTCGAGTGACGCTCCGTCGCGCGGCCAATTGCCGCAGCGACGATGTGATTCGAATTCCACGGGCTATCAGCCACGTACACTCGTCGCGGATGAATCTCTTGCGCTAGTCCCGTGATACCTTCGATGGTCGTCACATCTAAGTCAATCAGGCAACCGAGAACTACCGCCACGTCTTTGTCCGGATACTCGGCGGCGCGAGCGAGCAACTGCGTACGAAAAGCCTTTTGCGTTGCAAACCAAAGCATCCCAACCGGCTTCAAGTGAACTTGCCTCTGGTCTGCCTCGACGACGCGAACCTTCAGCGGCCAGCAAACATGCAAAAGCGTGGATAGCACGACGCCCAGAAGAATTGCCCAATGGATGTGTGGCGTGAAACAAATTGTCGCTGCGAAAATCGTCCAGGCCAAAGCCGCTTGAATCGGGGATCGCCACCACAGCCGAACCATACGTCTCGGTTTCGTCAAGCGATAAACGGCCGCCAAGACGATGCCACCCAGGACCGCCAAAGGCAGCTTTGACAAGATCCAAGCAACACTCAAAAAGAACAACACGCAGAACCCCGTGATGCCGCCGCTCCACCTGGTTTGGGCCCCGGAAACGCGATTCACGGAACTTCGCGAGAACGATCCGCCGACGGGATAGCCTCCAGAAATTGCGGCCGCCATGTTGGCAAGCCCAGAACTAAAGAACTCTCGATTCGCGTTCCATTTCTCGCCGTCCTCGTTCGCAAAGACTCTGGCGATCGCCGATGGTTCGGCAAAACCAACAAATGCAATGATCAACGCGGCGAATACCAGGCTCGGAATCGAATGCCAAGGCAACGCCAAACTCAACTGTGGCATACCTGAGGGAATCGCACCGACGATAGGACCGGAATAGCCCAACCAATTTGAAGCGAGCAAACCAATCAGAACTGCGACCAGCACGCCAGGGAACAATCGATGCATCGTGCGTCCGACAACCATCAACACTACCGTGGTCAGGCTGAGTGCGATTGCCGAAAGCGACCATCGACCAGGCGAAGTGACTGCCCATATCGCGTCTTGGATTGTGCCGGTTCCAGGTACCATTTCCGATACGCCCACACACTTTGGGAATTGCGAGGCCATGATGATGACGGCCGCCCCGGACGTGAATCCAATCATCACAGGATCCGAAATTAAATACGCCACCCAACCGAGTCGCCAAAGACCAAACAGGAATCGAGTACAGCCGACCATCAAGGCCAGCAGCGCGCCAGCGGCAATGAATTGTGGCGTTCCTGCGACGAAGCCGGCACTCGTAAGCCCCGCAAGCGTCAACAGACTGGTCATGGCGACCGGCCCGGTTTGCAGATACGGGGACGATGCGAACAGCGAAAATACGATCAGCGGCAACGCGGACGCAAACAAACCGACGTGCGGCGGCAATCCTGCGATAGACGCATACGCCAAACTCTGCGGGATCAGCACCAGCGCGACGCTGACGCCAGCCAGGACGTCGGCCGGTTTCGGAGCCGGAACGTCGAAGTCCGAAAAGACGGCTTCGACTTTTTGTTCGCCGGGGTCGCTTGAGGAAACGAATGGCGACACAAGGGCAACCTTCTTAGGTATCCGCTAGGAAAACAACTGGACGTCAGTAACTATCACAGACTAATTTCCAGCCGTTTCCGAAGCAAATATCCGTGCGTTCGCAGGTCCAACTCCTGAACCAGCGAAGTGGGCGTTAGACGACAAAGTTCACCAAACGCCCAGGCACGACGATCGCCTTTTTAATCGACTTGCCTTCTAACTGTTCAGAGATCGCCTCCTTGGCAGCGGCTTCCAGTTCATCTTTTGCAATGTCTGGAGGCACGTTAATTTTGGCTTTGATCTTGCCCTTAATCTGTACAGGAATCTCGACCAACGCATCCACCGTTAGGGCCGGATCGAATTCCGGCCATGCCACATGCGCACAGCTTTCGGTCGCTCCAAGCAATGCCCACAATTCCTCCGCAATGTGTGGAGCCATCGGCGAAAGCAATAACACAAAGTCCTTCATAGCACTTCGTGGCCGCGTTTTTTGCTTGGTGAAAAAGTTGACGAACTCCATCAATCGAGCAATTGCGGTGTTGAAACTCATCGATTCAACATCCGCCGTGACGGCTTTGATCGTCTTGTGCAACGTTCGCACTTGTTCGTCGGTT
>CAYQMZ010000274.1:0-5913 GCA_964418725.1 uncultured Pirellulaceae bacterium | reverse complement strand
GTTAAGCCTAGCCAAACGGTCGAAGTCGTCTCGACACGATCGGCAACGTATTCGACTCGGAACTCTTCGGCAATGATTCCGCCTTCGTTATTGATTCGGTGGTTTCGATTGAAAGCGGTGGCAAGTCGTTGATCGTCGGTTGGTTCGTCGTCGGTCACCGACGAGTTCAACTGCAAAGTTTCAGCACGATCATCAACGATCATCCGCCAAGCGCGATCCAAGAATCCCTTGACGCCGCCGACGCCGTCCATGCTCCAAGGTTTCGTGGCTTCTAACGGCCCCATGAACATCTCGTATAGTCGAAGCGAGTCGGCACCGTAGTTTTGCACGATGTCGTCCGGGTTGACGACGTTGCCACGGCTCTTCGACATCTTGTGCGACCGGCCGTCGATTTTGATCGCATCGTCAGAGGCAAGCACAAAACCTTCGCCCTTTTTCTTGACGTCCGCTTCGTCGACCGACACGGACTGAACAGCGTTGCCATTCGACTTCCGAACGTTCTCGCCAGCTTCGTCACGCGTAACGTCATTCGCGGCAACCCATGCGTCACCTTCCTTGAAGCCCGTGAACTCCATTTCGCCAAGAATCATGCCTTGGTTCACAAGCCGTTGGAACGGTTCCTTCGTCGACACGTAACCGCGATCGTAGAGGACCTTGTGCCAAAAACGCGCGTACAACAAGTGAAGAACAGCGTGCTCCGCACCGCCGACGTACAAGTCGACCGGCATCCACGCCTTTTCTTTTTCGGTGTCTATTAATTGGTTGTCGTTTTTGGGATCAATGAAACGCAAGTAGTACCAACAAGAACCCGCCCACTGAGGCATCGTGTTCGTCTCGCGTCGATATCGCTTTCCATCAATGGTGACATACAACCAGTCGTCGCCGGCTTTTCCCAAAGGCGGTTCGGGTTTGCCGTGCGGTTTGTAGTCGTCCAAGTGCGGAAGGTCGACCGGCAAGTCTTCGACATCAACGGCTCGCATCGTCCCCGTTGGTTTGCCGTCGGCATCTAACTCGTGCAAGATTGGGAACGGCTCGCCCCAGAATCGCTGACGGCTGAACAACCAATCTCGCAACTTGTAATTGGTGGCTTGCTTGCCCAGCCCATCGCTTTCCAAATCCGTGGCGATCTGAGCCTTAAAGTCAGTGGTCGCTGTGCCGTCGTACTTGTCCGAATTTACGGCGATGCCAGGAGACGGATAGACTTCCTTGCCTGCTAAAACTGCTTCGCGATCAACGCCCTTCGCGTTTCCGGGGTCGACGACGGCGATGATAGGAATGTCGAATTGCTGAGCAAATTCAAAGTCGCGCGTATCGTGAGCTGGAACGGCCATGATCGCGCCAGTTCCGTAGCTGATCAAAACGTAGTCCGCAATCCAAACCGGGACGGGTTCGCCGTTGACGGGATTGATGGCATAAGAACCAGTGAAGACGCCAGTTTTGGTCTTCGCCAATTCCGTGCGTTCCATATCGCTTTTGTTTGCCGCCTTGTCACAGTATTCCTTCACGGCCGCTGCGTTTTCAGCGGTCGTCAACTTTTCAACGAACGGGTGTTCAGGTGCAATCACCATGTAGGTAGCGCCAAACAGTGTATCCGGTCGCGTCGTATAAACGCGCAAGACATCGTCGCCTGGCTTGCGAGGAAAACCATCGCCGGCTCGACGATCTTTCCAGTTTTCGAAGCGTTCGACGCTACCAATGAAGAAGTCAACTTCGGCACCTGTGCTTCGGCCGATCCAATCCTTCTGAAGCTTCTTGATCCCGTACGACCAATCTAAATCGTCGAGCTCACTCTCCAATCGATCTGCATAGTCCGTAATCCGCAACATCCACTGCCGCAACGGAATGCGTTGAACCGGATGGCTACCACGTTCACTACGACCATCGATCACTTCTTCGTTCGCCAACACCGTGCCCAAGTTGGGGCACCAGTTCACTAACGCATCACTTTGGAAAGCAAGTCGATGTTCGTCACGATAGACCCGGACCGCCTCGTCACCTTCGGCCACCACATCATCAGGGATCGGCAACTCTGCAATAGGTCGTCCCTTTTGTTGATCGTGATCGAACCACGTATCAAAGAGCACTAAGAAGATGAACTGCGTCCACTTGAAATAGTCCACGTCCGTCGTCGCGAGCACACGATCCCAGTCGTAGCTGAACCCCAACATCTTCAGTTGCCGAGTAAACGTCGCAATGTTCTTTTCCGTTTGAACTCGCGGCGGCGTATTGGTTTTGATCGCATGTTCTTCGGCCGGCAATCCGAAGGCGTCAAATCCCATCGGATGCAAGACGCTGTAGCCTCGCATGCGATGAAAGCGACTAACGATGTCCGTTGCCGTGTAGCCTTCGGGGTGCCCGACATGCAAACCATCGCCACTCGGATAGGGAAACATGTCCAGCGCGTACAACTTCTTCTCCCCCGGCATTTCCGGCGAAGCGAACGTCTTATTCTGTTCCCAATAGGCTTGCCACTTGGGTTCGATCTCAGCAGGGTTGTAGCGAGGCATGGAGTTGGCTGTTGCGATGAAGTTCGAAGTGATTGAACGCGTGCCTCTTTGTCGCTCGCCCAGTAAAGAGAGCCGACAACACGCGAGAACCGCGAATTCTACTTGTTTCCGACGTTTGCGGTAAAGGCAGCGACACGCCCTGCGGGGGACGGTTCACCAGTCCGCAAGAGAAGCGAGGCCCAAGACACACGTATCCTAGGCATCCAACGTCGAATTAAGTGCTTTCGTTGGGAATCGATGCTAGACGTGGCCAGCCGGTGCCAAGTCAGCCGCTCTCAAGTCAGCGACTGCCAACGGCGCCGAGTCAGAGCCAGCTCGCACTTAGGTCGCCGAAACCAGCGGATGCAGTGGCGTCTGCGTGCCGACAACGCTCTTTTGCCAATTGCAGCCCAGCATGACGCAATTGATTCCCGAGCCGATGCCAAACATCCCCACGTTGTCGTTCGCAACCATGTGCCCCTGCTCGGCGGCGACGGCCATCGTAATCGGCAGTGCTACGGAACCTGTATTCCCTAACAGCTCGACGGTCGAAAAGTCTTTCGATACGTCCATCTGCAACGAATCGAACATCATCTTGCGATGTGTCGGACCGACTTGGTGGCACACCGTCTTATGGATGTCGTTTCGAGACCAAGCCAACGCATGCAGGTATTGCTCGAAGTTTGCCGCGCCCGTCGCACAGCCTTCTCGCATCAATGTCTCGCTGTCAGTTTCCATCAAAGGCGACATTGCCGTTCCAGCTTCATCGGCACCACTTTGGCACAGCTCGTGATAACGAGTATTCGCCAGCACCATGCCGCCCAGAATCTGATTCTTCGACTTGCTGATGTCGCGATGCGTGACCAAGATCGCACAGCTACCCGATCCAATCGTCAGCGAAGCAATGGCACTCTTGATCGACTTGCGAGTCAGCTTGGTATCACGGTTGAGTGCTTCAACGGTGGCCTCAACAAGTTGCCGGCCGCTCTCCGTCCCCACAACTAGTCCAGCCTTGATCTGACCAGCTTCGATCATGGTGCCGATCTGCAGAACGCCGTTCAGCAATCCAAGACACGCGTTCGACAAGTCGAAGATCTGACAGTGCGGTGGCAGTCCCAGTTCATGATGAACAGCACAAGCCGTTGCCGGTTCCAAATGATCTCGACAAACCGACGCATGAATCAATGCGCCGATTTCGTTCACATCAAAGTCGGCCGCTTCTAACACGGATCGACACGACCGCGCGCTAACAGAACTGCACGTTGTACCGGGGCTCCAAAATCGTCTTTCACGAACACCGGTAATCAGCTCTAATCTGCCTTCCGGCAAACGAAGCCGGTCGTACAGCGGTCTCAGTTTCACCTCCAAATCAGAGGTCGAAACAAATTCATTGGGCAACGTGTAACCGAAGCCTTCTAAGCACACATTCTGAAATCTCATCGACTCAGAATAACAAGTTGAAACGTAATCGGTAATTGGGCACGATGGCAGCTAGCAATGCCAGCGTTTTTCGCTCATTGCCGCAATATGTTGTGCCCGCGATACTGCAAGACGCAAGATGCAGCTGATCCCTTGTGTGGAATAGTTGACCGTCTAGCCTACGAGCGACTTGCTTCTTTTCGTGACAACAAGCACCTTAAATTTACGGAGCGACCAACAGCAGGGTAGCTGAAATAACCGGGACGGAAGCCCGTTTGGGATACTATTGGGACATGGAATAGAACCAATTGTGTTCCTCTCTTGCCAATCTACGCAGGCTTGCAACCCATTCGCCAACTCTGAACGTAGGATCGCTGTGCGCAAACAAGAAGGAGACTTGGAATGGCACGAAAGCCACGCATCGGCATCAACACGGACTTTTTCTCGCCGGAAGACCATCGTCCGGCTTACTCAGTAACTTGTGCAGGCTATTACGACAGCATTATCAATGCTGGCGGTTTGCCTGTTTTGCTTCCTCCCGTTGAGGACGAAGCGGACGTCGAAGAACTATTGGAAGTCGTCGACGGCGTTTTGTTGATTGGGGGACGCGACTTGGATCCACAGAATGACGGATTCATGTTGCATCCGACGGTTCGCCCCATGGATCGTCGTCGTGAGACATTCGACCGCCTGATGGCAAAGCACATCTGTGAGCGGCAGATCCCTGTGTTTGGCATCGGGGTGGGTTTACAGCTAATCAACGTCACGATGGGCGGAAATCTGTTCCTGCACATTCCCGAAGATCTGCCAAAAGCGATCCCGCACAAGGATCCAATTGACAACTCACACCGGCATGGGCTGGATGTTTCCATGGAACGTGGCTCCATTATGGAACGCGTTTACGGAGACGGTGAAGTGCGAGTAAACAGTATGCACCACATGGCTGTCGACGAAGTTGCCCCAGGGTTCGTTGTGACGGCTCGATGCCCAGATGGCGTTGTTGAAGCCATTGAGAGTCGTATCGAGGGATGGACGGCGTTGGGAACTCAATTCCACCCAGAGTCGAATTCAGCATCAGCACTCGATTTACGTATCTTCGAAGAGTTCATCGCGGCTGTCGAAGAACCAGCAGCAATGCTCAAGGTGGCCTAGCTGACAGTGTTTTGGAGGCACAACGCGCTTTTCCCATCGTCCCCCGCAATGGGTGATTCGATGGTCATAAATGTCGTGGAAAAGCGCGTTTCCTGGACGAAACACTGTACAAGAAGGTTAGGCTTGGCATAATGTGCGCGTGGGGAAATTAGGGGGTTCTTGTTAGACTCGAACCCCATTTCCACTCCGCTAAAGCACCCACGACGGGTTGCTGGCGGCAGAGCTTGAGGATTGATGTTACTCGGGTTCGGTGAAGGATCGTGCGTTGCGATGCTGTTGTCGGCCAGGGATACAGTCGCCATCTGTCTTTGGCTCCGCCGCTAGCCGCCTTTCGTCTCAATGGTGACCGCTTGGTGGCATAGTCAGAGGTACAAACCGACACAGTCTCTTTTGCACTCGTCGAGTTTGCATTGATGCCAAAGGATTGGCCGAGTGAGCGATCATCCGCAATCTCCACTGCAACCCGCTGCCCTCGATCCGGATGCGCTGAATCTCGCATTTGATGGGCATTTCGCGAAGTGCTGCTCGATCGGAATTCGCTTCGACAGGCTTGCGGCGGAAGCTCGCGGCTGCCTGCTGGGGATCTCTGAATCGCCTCTCCATTCGTCACCCGAAATTCTGGCGGTGCAAACCGAAACGCTGACCTCCGACCTACTTCGTGGGTTGGTTGAGATCGAACAGGATTCCACAGAGCTGACCAGTCGAGAGTTACTGCACAGTGAATTGACGGTGATCGCGATTCGGATTGCGGAACGACTGTTTGCCGATGCCATCAACTCGCGATTCATCGACGAGACCGACAGCATCCTGGCGATTGGTATTCACGGCGACGGCATTTGGAATTGCGAAACCGACG
>CAYQMZ010000273.1:0-8849 GCA_964418725.1 uncultured Pirellulaceae bacterium | reverse complement strand
ACTCTCTTCCGCTGCCAGCACACTGCGAATGGCGACGTGAGCCATGTCCAGGTCTTCGGTCGAACGAAGCAAGCTGGTCACGGAGCGATGGAACTGGCCAAGCAGCTGTTCACCGACAGGGGCTTCGTACTCGAGTGCTTCAACATGCCTGCCGGCCTCATTAAACCAGACCAATGTTGAAGGCAAGTCGACAAACGCAACACCATGTTCGCAGCTCACCTGCAGGCCGGTTGGTAGCCGAAAGGAAGGCGCCTCCAACCAGTGTTCTGGGATATAGTTGCCACAGCTGATTTGGGCCAAAGGACCTTCGCAAAGTGAATCGGACTGCGAGGCTGAGTCGGAGGCCTGAACTGGACTCGCAAAGTCAATGCTCATCATTCGGTAGCCACCACACGAGTCATTGCTCGGGCGCCCGTTGGCTACGACAGTCTTAGGAGGCGAGCCAACAACGTAGTGGCACCAATCCACTAATTCTGTCAGCTCCTGCATGACGATTTGATCGGAGTCAACCTTCACCTTGCCGTACGGTAGCCGCCGATGGCAGAAGATTAACCGAGGCTTGCCAAGCTGGGTGGCTATAAGTTCTTTCAATCGGAGTGTGGCGGGCGCGAGACGCCGAGGGAATTCGACCATGAAGGCGATCCCGGCCTCTTCGACCCGGGCGCGGATGTCGATCGCTTGTTCAGCGGAGAGGTTCATCGCGGCGGCACAGTAAACCGCCTTTCCCGCCTCGCATGCCGCGAGTATGGGGAGTGTGCCAAACCACTGTGGCGAGAGCATCAGGATGGCGTCGATGTCCTGTCGTGCCGCGAGTGCGCGATAGCCATCCACGGTGTCCGCGGAAAAATCGGATGCCGCTTGCTCGGCCCGATGCGCGACTTGCTCACAGATGGCTCGGACCTCAAATCGGTCACTCATCGCGCGCAATGCAGATCGGTGGCGTTTTTCCCAGGCTTGCCCGAGTCCGATTAATCCGACGCGTAGCTTCATTCGCTATCTTCACCAACCCCGCATTGACCGAGAAAGTCTAAGCTGGACTTGCCATTGGTCCAAGCCCGTGCCCGGCGAGGTAGGTTCTGGCCAGGCGACGTAATTCGATTTACGCTTTGATTTAACGATTGGGTAACTTCCTCGTGTCCATTTGGCTTAGCGAATCGATCTACTTGCGGACGTTGCCGGTAGGGAAAGGCGGTGAAACAACGTTATGGAAATCTCCGTCATCATTCCCGCGTTAAACGAATCGAGCAATATTGAGAGAGCGATTGAGTCGGTGCAATTCGCGAATGAGGTCGTGGTGGCCGACGGAGGGAGTACTGACGGAACAGTAGAGATCGCTGCGAATCTTGGAGCTAAAATCGTCGAATCGCAGCCTGGACGCGGTCGACAGTTGAAGGCCGGTGCCGAAAGGGCTCACGGTGATTTGCTTTTGTTTCTGCACGCAGACAATTGGCTGGGGGCCGGTGTCGAGCAACAGCTGCTCAGCTACGCAGTCGGCCGCTCTCAGTTGTTTGGGTGTTTTCGGCAGAGGATTGAAGCGGACGGTTTCCTATTTCGAATGTTGGAAGCCGGGAACGCATTTCGAGCTCACACGCAAGGCTTGCCCTACGGAGACCAGGCCGTCTTCGTTGACAGAACGAGTTACGAACGCGTTGGTGGTTACGCGGATGTCCCGTTGATGGAGGATGTGATCCTTTGCCGAGCCTTAAGGTGGCAAGGTCGTCCCGGACTCTTGGACGGTCCCGTCCACCTGAACGCTCGACGTTGGAAGGCGGACGGAGTTCTGCGTCGTACGATCCGAAACTGGCTGATTCTCTTTGCGTTTCGGTTGGGAGTTTCGCCCGAGCGACTGGTGAATTGGTATGCCTAACTTGTGTGAGTGTGTGACCAGCGTTTCAGCGTGATGAGACGTTCTTCCTGGACGGCTCGGGGCATGTAAATTCCAACGAAAATCGCTCACAATAGAGTCCTGTCAAAAGGACTCATGCGAGAGAAACGAATGTCAGCCGAACTTGAACAGCTTTCAGAACAACCGGCAACTTTGGGTGAAGGGCCATGCTGGCACAAAGAAGAGCAGGTCCTGTACTGGATCGATATCTACGGCAAGAAGTTGCAGCGGTACAACCCAGAGGATGGCAGTAACGTTACGTGGGATATGCCTGAAATGATTGGTACTGTCGCGCCGCGTGCCAGCGGTGGGCTGATAGTCGCTTTGGAAAACGGCCTAGCGTTCTTCGATCCAAGCACTGGGAAGTTGGATCATCTTGACCCCATCGACGAACATCCTGAGTCTCGTTTCAACGACGGTAAGTGTGACCCTCATGGTCGGTTTTGGGTCGGATCGATGGACAACGTGAAAGAAGAGCGTCCTATGGGGAAGCTCTATCGAGTGGATGCCGATGGTTCCGTTAACGTGATGGACGAGAACATCACGATTTCGAATGGACTGTCATGGAGTCCCGACGGTACCAAGATGTACTACATCGACTCACCAACGAAGAACATCTTCGCGTATGACTACGACGGTGGCACGGGGAACATCAGCAATAAGCGAGTCGCCATCACCTTGAATGACGAGCAAGGTTGGCCAGATGGAATGACGATCGATTCGGAGGGAATGATTTGGCTCGCACATTGGGCAGGCCAACGAGTCTGTCGGTGGAATCCTCAAACTGCGGAAGTCCTGGATACGATTACAACGCCAGCCCCGCACACGTCGTGTTGTTGCTTTGGTGGTGCGGACCTAAAGGACCTTTACATCACTACGGCGCGAAAAGGGTTGTCAGACGAGCAGCTTGAGGCGAATCCTCAGTCTGGGCACCTATTCCGATTGAAGACCGATATCGTTGGAGCCCCCACATACTCATTCGCAGGATAACCGATGGCTGACGTTCAAGTTCGCGTGGCGACCGTCGCTGACGCGGAGGCGATGCGAACCATTTATGCTCCCTACATTGAGTCGACGGCGATTAGTTTTGAGGCCGTAGTTCCCAGCGTCGAGGAGATGGGCCGGCGAATCTCGACTCGTCTGCCAATGTATCCCTGGCTTGTCGCTGAAGTGAATCTGCACGGCCAACCAGAGGTCGTCGGGTACGCCTACGCGAGTCGCTTCGCGCCGCGTGATGCTTATCTGTGGTCTGTGGAAAGTAGCCTTTATGTGGCCGAGGGGCATGCGCGTCTGGGCATCGGCCGGAAGCTGTACGATCAGTTGCTGTCGATCCTAGGACGCCAAGGATTCCGCATGGTTTACGCAGGCATCGCGATGCCCAATGAGCCGAGCGTCGGCTTGCACGAGGCCATGGGCTTCCATCACTCGGCCACGTTTGAAAATGCGGGATTCAAATTCGATCGGTGGCACGACGTTGGCTGGTGGGCACTCGATCTCCAACCGGGGGCAGCGGCTAGCTTAGATGAGCCCACTCCCTTTGCGGAACTTGGCCCCCTCAAATGACGTTCGTGCAAGCAATCAATCCTCGCGCATGGGCCATGTCAGTTGGGTGCTGTCGCTTTCTGTTTGGTCTGAGTTTTGATCGCTAACGTACGGGTTTCACGGCGTTTTGCGTGCGTTTTCTTCAGAATCGCTTCTTTTGTGCTGTCACAGGTTGGGTAACGTGCGGCCTGGATTCCGGTTGCATGAGTCGCGGTATTCCCGTTGACCTTACGTCTCGCGAAAAAACTTTTGGTCGTAAGGCTCGTACCTGTTCGATGAGTTTTGTCGAACGAGGTGCTCGCCAGTCCCTGGGTCTACTTCCAAGGCGATGCACTCTGACTTAATTCACAGAGAAGCAAGTTTTGGGGGGATCCTTCGATGATGAAGGAACGTGTTTACATCGCTGGGCTTGTTGTTGCTGCGATGATGGTAGCCACTTCGCACGGGCAGGTTGCTCAACTTGGTCGAATGCCGGTCAAGGGTAAAGTGAAGCAAGTTGGTTTGTTGGCGAGGTTTCTTGGAAGCGGAAGTTCCAGTTGCGACGAAGGTTGCGATGGTTGTTCCGACCCGGCTTGTGGAGCTCCAACGCCAAGTTGTGGATGTGCCACGCCTGAGCCAAGCTGCGGAATTAATGGTCCCGAATGTGGTTTGCCTGCTCCGACGTGTGGAGTGGCAACACCGGAGTGCGGTGTACCTGGAACGCCGTCATGCGGCATGGCTGGCGGAATCCTCAGTCGTTTTCGAGGCATGATGGCAGGCGGCGGTTGCGACGCAAGCTGTGGACTGCCTGAACCCGCGTGTGGCGCGAGTGGGCTCGGTTACGGTGGTGGCTTCGGTTTGTGTGGTGGATGTAACGGTGGCGGCGGAGACTGCTGCGGAGTCGGCGGATACTTTGGCCGCAATGTTCATCCCGTAAATCCATGCGTATGCGGCGGTACGATCATTGGCGACGCCGCGAGAGGCTTCCTGTCGTTTTTCGATCGTGCAGTTTCCACTCTTTCTGGTAGCTTCCTAGGTGGACTTCAAGCTGCCGGCTGTCACGCTCGTGGCTCGCTTGCAGCACTACGCTCCGCTTCCTTGTGTGGTGGTTGCGATGGCTCCGGTTGCGACTCGTGTGCCGCACCTGTGTCGATGGCTCCCGGTGGTTGTGCACTGGGAGCGTGTGGCGACCCACTAGGGTGCAGTGATTGCAGTTCTTGCTCATCCTGCGATGGCGGATGTTCTGCCGGCGTGGTGATGGAACCTGTTTCGCAAGGTTATGTGACCAGCCCAGCACCAGTGGCAGCTACGCCAACGGAAGCTTACCCGATCACGCCAATGGAATCGTATCCTGCGACAAGCGAGCCCGCTGCAATGTCCGCATCGGACGACATCTATCTGCCGCCTCCAGCACCGCCAGTTGCGGAACCTTCGGTATTGCAACCAGCCCCAATGGACGCGGCTCCCGTGCAATCGGCTCCAGCTGAAGCAACGCCATCGAGTGTTGTGCCTGAGATCGATTTGAACGGGTTAGAAACAGCTCCGACGAACGGAATTGACCCGTTCATTGATGATCCGCAGCCGCTGTCTCGTAACCAGCAGGCTCGACCAAGGCCAGTTGCCGGCGGCTACCGAGTTTACAAGGGCGGAAACCCTTTCCGGACACCAGCAGTTGCAAGTCGCAGCCAAGTACAGCCTTCGGCGGTACGTCAGGCTCAGGCTTATCGGGCGGCACCGTCGAACGTGAATCGTTCGGCTGCACAGGCGAACAAGCTGGCTCAGCTGCGTCGCGGTTCGACCGCTCGTGCGGCTTCAACGATTGCAACGCACGGGCAGGGCGGAGCAGTACAAGCTGCTGCGACTAAGACTGCAACACAGCAACGCTACATTCAAGCTCGTAGCCGTCAGGCCACGATGCGTCGCTAGACGATGTGCGACCGGTTTTAGCCTAGCCGGTCGAGATGATTGATATTTGCCGACGAGGGGAGCCGCACCGATTTAGGTGCGGCTTTTCTCGTTATCGGCTTCACTGTTCAAGTGCGGCCGCCAAGTCGTCTCGAAGATCTTCGAATGCTTCCAAGCCAACAGACAGACGAACTAGACCGTCGACGATCCCATGGGCTGCTCGATCGGCAGGGTCGTAACTCGCGTGGGACATCGACGCTGGCTGTTCGATTAGGGATTCCACAGCGCCCAGACTGACGGCCAACTGAAACAGTTTGGTTGATTCGACGAGCTTCTTGGCCACTTCGTAGCCACCCGTCGTTTCGAAGCTCAGCATGCCACCAAATACGCCGCCCATCTGTCGCTTAGCAAGTTCATGTCCGGGGTGAGTTGGTAGGCCGGGGTAAAGTACTCGAGCGACCTTTGGGTGCTCGTCCAAGTATTGAGCGATCTTCAGAGCGGTATCGGATTGGCTGCGTACTCGGACGTCGAGCGTCTTGATGCCTCGGGCCAGCAAGAACGATTCGAATGGACCAAGTACAGCCCCGGTAGCATTTTGCACGAAGTACAAACGGTCGAAGAGGCTCTGGTCTTTCACGACCAATGCTCCACCGATCACATCGCTATGACCACCCAGGTATTTGGTCGCGGAGTGCATAACGATGTCAGCTCCTAGATCCAAGGGCCGGGTAAGAACTGGCGAGGCAAACGTGTTGTCAACAGCGAGCAGGATGTTGTGGCGTTTGGCGATTTCAGCGCAAGCTTCAATGTCAGTGATGCTCATTAGCGGATTGCCTGGACTTTCAATCCACATCAGTTTCGTCTGCGGCGTGATCTTCGATTCCAGCAACTCCAAATCACGCGAGTCGGCCAGCGACACTGTGACATTCGTGCGATCCACAATTTTGTGCAGCAGTCGGTAGGTCCCACCGTAGATGTCCGAGCCCGCAAGGATGTGGTCGCCAGACTGCATGAGCATGGTCACACAGTGCGTGGCCGCCATGCCCGATGAAAACGCCAAGGCGTGGGTGCCGTTCTCAAGCGAAGCAATGGTCTGTTCAACGCCTTTACGAGTTGGATTGCCGCTGCGCGAATAGTCAAATTCACCCCATTCGCCTGCACCGGGTTGAATAAAAGTAGAAGCAACATGGATCGGAGGCACGACGGCTCCTGTGCCTGGGTCCTTCTTGTTGCCGACATGGATGGCACGCGTACGAAATCGCATGGTGTCACTTTCTTGAGCGGTGGAGCAAGTCTCGAGTCTATCGTAACGCGAGAGGGGTAGAGCGGAGAAGCGGGCAACCGTGGATCGCCGACTACACGATACGATGTTCCGACATTTTGATGACCCGGTCGGCAACAGAATCACACAATGGGTCATGCGTCACGACCGCGACCGCCGTCCCGTCGTCTGCAATGTCTCGAAGGCATCGCAGAACGCTGTCGGTGTTTTCTTGGTCCAGGTTACCTGTCGGTTCATCAGCCAAGATCATTTTAGGACGATTCATCAGGGCTCGAGCGATCGCAACACGCTGGCACTCGCCAATCGACAATTGATCGGGCCGGTGGCTGACGCGACTTGACAATCCCATGCGGTCGACCAATTCGTTAGCCGTGACCTGCGAGGTCTTTTCTGTTCCTTGGCCTAGCGTGGCCGAGAGAACATTTTCCAACACATTCAGATAGGGAATTAAATGGAACTGTTGAAAGACGTAGCCAATGTGTTGGCCGCGAAACGTTGCGCGCCGTTCTGCGGTTAAGTCGTAGATGGCGTCGTCCGCGATCGTCACGTTACCTGAATCTGGTTTTTGCAGACCGCCAAGCGTCAACATGAGCGTGGATTTGCCGCATCCACTGGGACCTCGGACCGTGATTAACTCCCGCGCGTGCAGTTTTAGCGAAACCTTGTCGATAGCGACCACGACGCCGGTTGGCGAAGAGAACGTCTTCGTTACCTCGTGGCAGCACGCGACGGTTTCGTCGTCGGTTGCGGTATTGGAAGCCTCGTTTGGATTCGTTGTGGTGCTCATCAGGACGCTTGCCTCAGGATGGATGCAGGGTCTCGACCAGTCACGGCTTCCACGGGAATCCAGGTTGCCAAGACGGAGATCACTCCAGCGGCCAACGGTGCGAGCATTAGCTGGCTGTCAAATATGATCGGTCCAAAGCCGGAACCGCTGCTCGCGGCCAACTTTGCTGCGACAATTCCCAATAGGAGTCCGAGGCAGCCCCCAACGAATCCAAACAAACCAGCCTTTCCAAGAAATAGGCCAAGTAGTTGGTTGCGGGAAACGCCAATGGCGCGAAGCATGCCTACTTCATTCATTCGCTGGTTAGCATTGCGCAGAAAAACTAACGCCAAAATGATGCTTCCCATAATCGTCAGTATCCAGAATCCGGTCTGGGTTGCTCGCTGGAGTAATTCGATTTTCGCTGCACCGCTTGCCGCGACTTTTGTTCTAGCTTGAGCCCTAGCGACAAGTTCCGAGTTGCGTTCGATAACTTTCACGTCTTCGCCAAGCACACCGGAAATCTCCGCTTCGATTTCAGCTAACGCGTCCACGGAAGCACAGTTGCAATTCAACGCTTGGATCATGTTGATTTGGTTAGGCTTGTCGGATAACTCCTGCACTGCAGCTAGATCAATCCAGGCCGTAACGTCGTCCTGGTCACCCCGAGGCGGATAGACATTTGAGACTGTGAAATCGTGTCCCTTGAGTTTGATCACGCTGCCTTTCTTCGCTCCGATATCTCGTGCGAGTAGGTGTCCTAGGTTTATCGTTCCTGGAGAGACTGGCTGCGCGAGCGGCTTCTTGGGGTTCTTGCGATGGGACCAAGGGACAACGCCTTTCACACCCATCAAAATGATGGGCCGATTTTGCTCCGGCCAATCGACCTTTTGGATCAAGGCCGGGCGGAGATGGTTGATGGTCACGACGTCTTTGGCGTCGGCGAGTTTATGGACCAGTTGCTCGTCCATCGTTTCATCGCCGAAGTCTTGCTTGAAGAAGTCCGTTAGGTTTAGATCACGCGGCAGGATGAAGATGTTGAAGCCCAGTTCCTTCATCGTCTTGCGGATTTCATCGTCCAACTTGGTGACATTACCGACGGTTTGTTTCTCGTAGGCATCGCTGAGCAACAAGGCCGTCACGATGAGGCCGACGATCGTCGTGACGACGGCCAAGGCTGACATCGCATTACCTTTGCGATGAAACATTTCCTTCTTAAGAAGGGTGAAGATTGACATCGGTAGACCTCAGATTCCAGTCTCGCTGGTCAGTCGCTGTTGCGTGATCGCTGCCAGACGGTGAACACCAACCCCATGCCTAACAAGTGGGCTCCCCAGACCAACACGACTGGTGCAACGTTGCTAGGGCTGCTTTCCGTGGTGTCATTCCGCGACGGGGCAGCTTGCTTGGTTAGATTGGTCGTTTGGCCGTCCGCACTGTGCGACGCCAGCAGTTGAGTCTCTGCCCGCTCTCCAGGAGCGACACTATGG
>CAYQMZ010000272.1:0-8851 GCA_964418725.1 uncultured Pirellulaceae bacterium | reverse complement strand
AAAAGCTCAGCTGGGGGAGCTTTGGCCCTTCCGTAGCTGATTGCCACAACTCCGCTCGGTCGATGACAAGCCGGCCCAGCTGCTCTTGAGCCAGCTGCAGACTTCGAGCCCGAACCTGCTCGCGTTTCGCCGACTTGCTGCTGTGCGAGTGGTCCTGCATTCGATACCATAAAAGCTGGTGTTTCGGCCCGTTAGCGCGTGACGGTGTGCTGCTCAACGTGTCACAACATCTCGATACGCTTGAGCGGCGTCATAAGTGGCCAATCGCCACAGTGCGACTTCCATTACCCAAAGTAGTGGCGGCAAAGCGGGAGTTCGCGACGATTGTTTTTGAGAAATTCGAACACTTCATCATAATGAACGAATCGATCATTCAACGCGGTGCGATGGCCTCGGAAACCAAAGCATCTCTCATCTGTTGGATGTGGAAACAGAGAAGTCGTTCTAACAATTTGTACCGACATGTCGGGCTTGTTCATGCTGGCCGTTCGTTGCCAAGCTTCAGGTTCGCCACGGTACGTGGGGGCAATCTACGACGATGTTGAGGAAGCTCATCGTTTGCAGTACCAACAGGTTGATTGCCCTGACGATGTTGTCAGTGCTGTCGCTAGGTGTACCAACCGCCTTGGCTGAAGCGCCTGTTTCAGAATTCTTGGCGGAACTAAAGGATCGACGTCTGTTTGATGTCGCGATACGTCACGTTGAACGGATGGCAGCCAGCACGCTGACATCGGTTGAATTCAAACAAGAGGTCGATTTCTTGCGGGGCACTCTGTTGGTCGATGCCGCCAGAGCTTCCAAGGGAACGGGTCGTGCTCAGCAGCACCTGAATCAAGCGGAAGCCGCCTTCACAAAGTTCCTCCGCGAGCAGGCAGACCATCCATCCGCCTCCATTGCCCGCAGTCAGCTCGGCAACATCTTGGTTGAGCGCGCTCGACAGCAACTGGCGGCTGCGGAAAAAGACAAGACCAACAAGGCCGAGTTACTAAAGGTTGCTGGCCGAACCTACGCGAAAGCCTATCAGTCGCTGACGCAAAGTCGGACCGAGATAGGCAAACAGATCAAATCGCTCACCGCGCAGCGGGATGGAAAGTCCAAGCAAATTGCTTCTGAGCTTCGCACGAAGTACGTTCAAACGTACTTGGCCATCGCCCGGGTATTCTTTGAACAAGCTAAGACTTTGAAAGACAATCCCACCAAATATCGCACCAAGCTTGAAGCGGCGGCGAAGGAGTTTGGTGAAGTAGTCGACAAGTATCGAGCCTACAGCGCGAGCATTCTTGCCTTGCGATACCAAGGCGAGTGCTACCAGTTGATGGGCGAGCACAAACAAGCGCTTTCCTATTACAAGGAATTGCTTCAAAACGGCGACAACTCACCCCCAGTTCGCAGACTGAAAACGCAGGCACTGGCCAAGTCCATCGAAAGCTGGCTCATCAGTGAACGCAACAGTGGTCCAGACCGAGCGATCAGTCAGGCTACCGGATGGATGAAGAAGAAGCGGCCAGGCGAAGATCGCGATCCAACATGGCAAGAGTTGCAGTTGGCGTTGGCCCGAGCCTACAAGCAAAAAGCTGACATTACAGAGGACGATACGCAGTCCGCACGCAAACTGCGCGAGGCACGTGAACTAGCGACGCAGGTCGCCAAGCGACGTGGCCCTCACCAAACGGAAGCGCAGCGATTGCTGGTTGCTCTGGGCGGTAGCACAACGACGAAAGAAGCAGCGATCGTTGATGGTGCCAAGGCAGCCAACTTTGCAGAAGCTCGCGATGCCGCGATGAACAGCCTTGATTCACTAAAGCGAGTCAATGTCACGGTCAAAATTCTGAGCGACCAGTTGCGCAACGTGGCAGACATTGGCCGGCGTGCTGCAATCGAAGAAAAACTGGCGGAAGCCAAAGAGCAGTCGGCCACATTGTCGGCCAGTACGCTGGAGCGCTTCGAGCAAGCCGACGCGTTGGCTACAAAGGATGATTTGGATGCACAGAATGGCGTTCGATACTTCCTCGCGTTCTTGAACTATTCGCTGAAACACTATCGACGCGCCGCCGTAATTGGCAGCTACGTCGCATTGCGATTTCCAGACAGTGTCGCTGCACAAGAATGTGCCAAAGTTGCACTCGCGGCAAGACAAAGGCTTTATCAACAAGCGGACGAACAATCGCGAGAAGCCCAAGGTCAGGAGATTGCCAAACTAGCGGAACTCATGGTTTCGCGCTGGCCAGATCAGGCTGCTGGTGACTCGGCCCTAATGACGTTGCTGGACGTCGTCGTCTCCAAAGGCGACCTGGAGAAAGCCGCAGCTTACCTTGAAAAGATCCCTTCGGATTCGCCGAAACGTGCCGCTGCTGAATTGCGTATTGGTCAGGCCATCTGGAGGAAATACCTAACGGGGCTTTCGAGCGGGGAAAACGCCGAAGACCTTGCGGAACTGCGGGCCAAGGCCCAGCAGATTTTGGCCAGCGGGTTTGATCGCGTGGGACCGGAGGCACGCGACGAATCGACGGTTCGAGCTGCACTTTCATTGGCTCAGATATACGTCGATTCAGGAAGCCCAAAACTCGCGTTGGACCTGTTGACGCGAGACGGCTACGGGGCGTTGAAGCTGATCGAAACCAATAGCCAGATCATCAAGAAAATCCCAGCACTGTCGACGGAAGCGTACAAGACAGCCATTCGAGCTCATGTCGCTACTGCGGCAACTTCCGGCGATACCGCTGGTTCGATTCGGTCCGCTCAGAAGATGCTGGAAGCCCTTCAGAGCGAACTGAAGAAGCAACCCGACGGCAAGAAGAAGATCGTCGCCATCTACATCAGCCTTGCCAAAGACCTGGAACGCCAGTTGACGATCGCAGCGCCAAGTGATCGCAAAGTACTGTCTCGGGGATTCGAAACGTTCCTTCGCGGAGCTTCGGACGGCAACAAGGATATCGCTGTGCAGAATTGGGCCGGCGCTACATTCTTCAGCCTTGGACAGGGAATGTTGCAGGGCGACAAGAGTTCTCCGGAAGCCCAGCGTTACTTTACGGAGTCAGCCAAGGCCTACGAACAAGTCCTCATGATGGCGAAGACTCAGCCGGACGCAATGTCACCCAGTGCGTTGACACAAGTTCGCGCTCGGCAGGCAATGGCGCTCCGTCAGTTGGGAGATTACTCGAAAGCAATCCAGCTCTTCGCGGATGTTTTGGGCAGCCAAAAGAAGTCATATCTGAATATCCAAATCGAAGCCGCCAAGACTTTTCAGCAATGGGGCATTTCTGGCGGCAACTCAAAGGCATTTACCAAGGCAATCAATGGTGACAAGCCTGCACGGGATGGTCGAAACGCTATTTGGGGTTGGGGACGAATCGCAAAACTGGTTGCCAAAAACGAACAATACCGCGACACATTTCACGAAGCTCGGTACAACATCGCGCTCTGTCGGTATCGCCTAGGACTTTCTCAATCAGGCAAGGAAAAGACTCAGACACTGAAGCGAGCTAAATCGGACATAACGATCACCAAACAACTGTACCGACTCGGTAAGAAATCGCAGGCAAGACGCTACGAAGACTTGCTGAAGAAAATACAGCGAGCACTTAACGAGAATCCTGTCGGATTTGGTAACACGGAAAGCACCTAAAGCGGCACAGGTTTGATGCGGGACGCCAAATGGATCACACAATGAATAAGCACAGCAAACAAGGCCGACACCCCATATTGCACTTCCCGAAGGTCAAACAGACCGTCGGAGTGCTGGTTGCATTCGCTGTTTGTTCGATTGCGTCTGCTCAGCAGGTTAGAGACGTTGTCTGGCCTGTCGGCGAGAAGATGATCTCCGGACAAATTACAGACGTTTCACCTGATGGACTGACGATTGTCGAAAAAGGAAAACCTCGAAAGCTTGCCGTCAATGAGATCGAGAAACTGAAACTTGATGATGAGCCCAGCGGCCTTTCCAGAATCCGTGACGAACTGGAAAATGGTCAGTTGGAGCAAGCCCAGAGAGCTCTGGATCGCCTCAAGCCAGCCAGCCGCAAGCTCGTCAAACAAGACGTCGAGTTTTACAAAGCGATGATCGCTTCGCGGCTCGCGTTACGGGGCTCGTACAGTTCGGGGGATGCCGATCTTACAACTGCCGCAAAGGTCACGAAGCGGTTCATCGACCGCAATGCGGACAGCCTCCGCTACTACAACGCCTGCGAAATGATGGGGCACCTGGCGATGGGGCTCAGTAAATTCAAGGCGGCGGCGACCTACTATGGCAAGCTCACTCAATCCAAATCCTCCAGTACCGTTGCGCGTGGAAATCTGCTGCAGGCGGATGCGTTATTTCAACAAGAGAACACGTCGGCGGCACTAGCAAAGTACCAGCTTGCGACGAAGACGAAGGACGCCAAAACCAAAAGCCTTGGCCTTGTAGGTGTTGCGAAATGTCAGGCCGCCATAGGCAAACATGCAGCTGCAATCAAGGTGCTCGAAAAGCTCATTGGCGATCATCCCTCACAAGACACCGAGCTATTTGCACGGGCATACAACGCACTTGGCTATGCCCACGGAAAAGCTGGCGACACCAACGCTTCGCTGGAATCTTACCTGTACACCGACTTGCTGTTTTATCGAGAGTCCTCGCAACATGCGGAGGCGCTCTATCACTTGGCTCGTCTATGGTCACGCGTTAACAAACCCACTGAATCAGCCCGTGCTCGTGCAATGTTGAAAGAAAAACACGCGGCCACACTTTGGGCTAAAAAGTAAAACCAACCGTGGCGACTAACTTCGCTGCGTTCCCACTGAATCGGAGAATTGAGATGCCGGCAACTCCTACACGAAATTCGAAACGCCACTGGTTTGCGTTCTTCTTAACCGTAGCAATTTGCAGCTTCGCCTTCACTTTGTCATCGCCAACAGTCGCACAAGCGCAAGGCGACGACCCAGTGAACGCCGTCAGCAACGAAGGTGCCGCCGAAGAACCGGAGCGACAGAACTACCTTAGCTGGGCGTTAGGCGCCTTGGGCATTCCCTACTTCGTCGTCTTCCTTGCGCTCTCATTCACGTTGGTCGCGCTACTGGTCATGAACTTGTTGACCGCCAACCGAAACAACATCTGCCCACCGGCCTTGGTGGAAGGCTTCGAAAATCACCTGAATGAGAAGCAATATCAGGAGGCCTACGAGTTAGCGAAGGCTGACGAGTCTTTCTTGGGCCAAGTTCTGTCCGCTGGTCTGGCGAAGCTGCAGTCTGGGTACGCTCAGGCGATTGAGGCGATGCAAGAGGTGGGCGAAGAAGAGAACATGAAGCTGGAACATCGCCTCAGCTATATGCAGTTGATCGGCACCATCAGCCCCATGATCGGCCTGTTGGGAACAGTCCAGGGGATGATTCAGAGTTTCCATGTGATTGCCAGTTCGACCGGCGCACCAAAGCCTGCGGATTTGGCCGAAGGTATCTCGAAGGCCCTCTTCACCACGCTTATCGGATTGATGATTGCCATTCCAGCGATCGCGATCTACAGCATCTTGAGAAATCGAATCTCGCGGCACGTGCTGGAGGTCGGCATTCTAAGCGAAGGTTTGATGAGCCGTTTCGAAAACGTTGGTCAGCAAAAGGCATAGGCCCGACCAATACACTCACCCAACTGATGGCTGAGATCTAACGAAAGGCACAGGCCTACCGATGAAGTTCAAACGACCATCCGCTGGAGCGGCGCAGGGCGATCTGACACCCATGATCGACATGACGTTTCAGTTGATCGCCTTTTTCATGGTGCTGATCAATTTCACGGAAGCGGATACCAACGAGCGTATCAAGCTGCCAACAAGTGAAATCGTGAAGCCACCCGATGGCCCGATGGAAGAACCAATCTTCCTTCACCTGACGGCTGAAGGCACCGTAATCCTAGGTGGTGTTGAAACCACGATCGAAGGTGCGAAAGCGAACTTAATCGTTGAAGCCAACATTCTGAAACGAAAAGACAGCTCGCCCGCCAACGCTACTGTGATTGTTCGTGGCGATGCCGACGTCCCAGCTGGCGAGGTGCAGAAGCTGATTCAGATTTGCCAAGAGGCCGAATTCGAAACCTTCGCATTGCGAGCCGAAGAGAAATACGATTAGGCGGGATTCCACTCGGCACCGGCTACCTGGCTGAATAGACGCGACCAACGTTGAGCGCATGAAATGAAAATTCGAAACCGAGACGATCGCTCTGAAGACAAGATCGAGCTGCAGATGACACCGATGATCGACATCGTGTTTCAACTGCTGGTGTTCTTCATCATGACGTTCAAGATCGTCACGCAAGAAGGCGACTTCAATATCAAGATGCCGCTTGCCGCCGCTTCCGGTGCCGAAGTCGACAACACAGCATTGGACATGACGCTTCGTCTGACATCGAATAGCGACGGAGACCTAACCGGCATCAAACTGAACGATGCCAGTTTCACGGGCTTTGACGAACTTCACAACCACGTGATTGGCCTGGTGGGTGGCGATCAGCCGGACAGTTTCCGCGAGTCGGCGGAAATCGAAATCGACGCAGACTTTCAGTTGCGTTACACGTACGTGATCGAAGCCATCACGGCCGTCACTGGCTATCGAACGCCAGAGGACGAGGTGGTCAAGCTGATCGAGAAGATCCGTTTCTCACCGCCTAAGAAGAATCCTCAGGGCTAACGCACGGCACAACGGATCCGCCAGGCTTAATACGGCGGCGATTGGGTTCGCGTACAGAGAAGAGACTGTATGCCGCGCGTCCAGCTCCAGCACCCACTACTTCGACTTCTGCGTCGCCTTAGCTGCCGTCTTAGGAAAGTGCTTCGCAAGCTCGGACTTCACTTCGTTGTACGAGGGATCGCCTGCCAGGTTCTTCCATTCGTATTCATCGTTCTGGTGATCGTACAACTCTTCGCTACCGTTTGCGTAGCGAATGTAACGCCAACGATCTGTTCGAACGGCATGGTTTTCGTAGCCATGGGTTGTCATTGCCACACCGTTCCAAGGAGCAGTCGGATCCTGTAGCAGCGGCCGCAGGCTCTTGCCACAAACGTGGTCTGGCGTAGTGATTTCTGTAAGGTCACACAGTGTTGGGTAGATACTCATAAAGTCGACCGGTCGTTCACAGAGCTTGTTCGACGCGGTCACGCCTGGGGCAAACCAAATCATCGGAGCACGCGTGGCCTCTTCCCATAACGTGAATTTCCGCCAGTGTTCTTTCTCGCCAAGGTGCCAACCGTGATCTCCCCAGAGCACAACGATCGTATTCTCCTTTAGCGGCGTTGCCTCCAAGGCATCCAGCAGTCGACCAACGCAGACGTCGACGAACGCAATGGTGCCCAGGTACGACTGCACTGCATCTTTCCAACGACCAGACTTCAAGAACTTCTTGTGATCGCCAGCGCTGCCGATCCGGCGCCCCACTGTAGGGACGTCCGCCAAATCATTCTTGATGTGTGGCGGTAGCTGGATCGAATCGCGAGGGTACTGTTCGTAGTACTTGCGCGGAACGGCCCAAGGCAGATGAGGTTTCACAAGACCGCAAGCTAGGAAGAGCGGTCTGCTGTTCGGCTGCGATGTTTTCTTTTGGATTTGCTCAATGCAGAAGACGACCGTCTGCCAATCTCCCATGTCTGAATGCGAGAGCTGTAGTGGCAGTGGTTCGAAATATCCTTGGTACTTCTTGGCACCGCCGGTGGAATTGGCTCGCATCGGCGGATACAAATCCCATTCGGACGCGTAGACGGAGCTTTTCCCTTGGCTTGCGCTACTGTGGTAGGTCTTCCCCATGCCGGCAACAAAGTAGCCAGCTTTTCGAAAGGTCGCGTTCAGAGAAATACCTTCCTTGATATGTTGCTTCCACTTGTTGCCATTCACGTAGCAACCGGATTCATGAGGTCTCAGTCCGGAAAACAACGCAGCCCGCGACGGTTCGCAGGCTGGGGCAGCGCAGTGGGCATTCGTGAATGAAACGCCCATGCGCGAGAGTCGATCAATGTTGGGCGTTTTGACTTGAGCGTTCCGCCCGGTGTACCCGACCCAGTGATTCAAATCGTCGACTGCAATGAACAGAACATTCGGACGCTCTGCTGCTTGGCAGACGTCGGTGCAAATGAAGAAGAGAGCAAGTCGAACGAGGTGTGGAAGTAGTTTGAGCATCGTTGGGTCTCGATACGCCGCCAAGGCTGTGGTTGTTGAACAGGTAAGTATGACGGGTAACGAGGCGCTGGGCTATCGCCGCTGGCTTGAGCATCCTGTCACCCTCTCCAGATTATGGCTCGACCCTCCCAGAGCATGCTACGCATTGAGAGGGTGAAGCACGTGGAACCAGGAGATGGACCAACTTTTCAAACTGGTCGTGCTCATTCGATGTCCCTACAGTGCTTCGATCACTTCTAAGCACAGGTTTACTGCGGCGGAATAGCTAGCGTTTTCGGTCCCGGATGAGTCGCTCGATGCCAAACCTCGCACTAGGCCGCTTCACCAACAGCGTGCGTTTTAGATTGCTCGCACTGCTTGCGTGTTTCCTGTTACTTGCGAGCAGCTCGTTAGCCCAAGAACTCGCCTCCGAACGCCCCAATGTCGAAGTTGAGTAGTTCGAAATTGGCACCTCGACCGACGTAACTTCCGACAAGTTAGTCGGCGGATTGTCTGGCGAGAGACTTAAAGAACTGATGATGCCGACGCTAAGCATCGCTGCCGAGATGCAGGCACAAGCGAATGCATTGCAGCTGTCAACGCTGCAGGTGGGGATCAGTGTTCCAACCTATCCGATCTTTGGCCCACCGCCGCCAATCGTAAATCTTGGGTTGGTCTATACAAACGTGGATAGTCCTTCAACGTTTGGGTTGCCGCAAGAACTGTACGAGGCGCGAAT
>CAYQMZ010000271.1:0-8863 GCA_964418725.1 uncultured Pirellulaceae bacterium | reverse complement strand
CATGTTACGAACCGTTCTCTCATTCATCTTGGTCTTCGCGTGCTGCGTGGGCTCGTACGCTGAGGACAATGCCAGCAGCTCCGTTAGTGAGATGCTCTCAGAGCTTGTCCCTCCTAAGGCAACCAAAGTGCAAACACTTGGTGTCGACAAAGCGGGCAAGATTCAGCCTGCCGTTCACGTCAACGCGAACGGAGTAGAATACGGTTCAGGCGAAGCCAATGCCACGCTGAACAAGTTACGATCGGCGCGAGGCAGCGTGCTTCTGCCGCCATCCAATGCGGCGAAGAAGGTAACACCTACGAACTCTGCGGCGAAACCAGCGGCCGCGGATGCTTTCTCGGGCACTTCGTCCCGACGAGCAAAACCTGCTCGCATCAATACACAGGCAGTGGTCGCGGAGCCATCGACGCCATCCAACGTCGCGAAGACGCCGAAACTGTCGTCCGTAATGGCCAAGCCAAGCAAAACCCTGACACCAGCTAAGCCGTCCGCACCCCAGTTGGCTGAGCCAACTCCTGTGGAGAAAACAGCTGCGTCACCTGCGGACAAACAGCCAGCTCCAGTTCAAAAAACAGAGGTAGCTCAACTGCCGGCGGCAACCACTGGAAACGCGAATACATCTTCGCCGATTCAGTTGAGCCCACAGATTCCATTTACGAACATCAATATCGAATCCGTACCTCCGGCCACTTCCGCCACAACGCGATTCGGTAATGCTGCTACGGAGCTAACGCCAATTACCAAGCCCGCTACGGCTACGGCAAAATCAAGCTCAACAATTCAGGTGCCACCGAAGGCCACGCCAACACTGAAAACGCCTAACACTGCTGCTGCCGCTTCGCGAAACGTCATCCGCGATCCATCAGCTCCACCTGCGACACAAGCGACTATTCGCACAAATCGTTCTAGCCAAACCGCGGACCCGTTTGCTGGACTGCGAACGCGAGATCCTCAGCCTGCTGCCACGAAGGCACCAGTTGCTAGTCGGACGCCAACGGCGCGTGCCGCTGATCCCGTACTGCTATCGAACCGAAGCCCAGCGTTGGTCGTCAAGACGCATGGTAAGCGAACTATTCGAGTCGGTCGCGTTGCAACCTACTACATCACGGCGACGAACAGTGGCGACTTGGTTGCCGAAGATGTCGTCGTCAGCGTGAACGTACCTGACTGGGCCGAACTCACTCGGAACCATGCCACATCAGGGATCGTGCGAGTCGAGCCGAACAGCAACGGTGACAACGTGATGCGTTGGTCTGTGCGAAACCTGCAACCCAACGTTGAACAGCGTCTGCGAATCGATTTGATTCCACGAGCAAGCCGCCCTATCGAACTGGGTGTCACTTGGAATTTCAAATCGGTTTCCGCCATGGCGAAAATCCAAGTCCAAGAACCTAAGCTGCAAATGACGGTCGTCGGTCCTTCGGACATCCAGTACGGCGATACAAAGCTGTACACCATCACGGTCAGTAACCCTGGAACCGGCGATGCCGAGAATGTTGCCCTGACGCTGTTGCCAATCAACGATGGCTCGGGCGTACCAAGCAGCCGTGACCTGGGGAACATCAAAGCTGGCTCTCGACGAACCATCGAAGTCGAACTCACCGCTCGCCAAGCGGGCGAATTGGCGGTCCGAGCGAAGGCTACCGCTGACGGCAACTTGCAAGCAGACGGCAAGCAAGAAGTTCGCGTTCGCCGAGCTAACTTGATCGTCGAGGCCATGGGACCAGCCAAGCGTTACGCCGGAACACCAGCACGCTTCACAGTCAAAATCACCAACAACGGTGACGCAACAGCACACGACGTTGTCGCGGCTGCAGCTCTGCCGATGGCTTCTAAGTACGTACGCAGCTCGAATGCTGGTATCTACGACCAAGAACGCGGTCGAGTGAAGTGGAACATCGGTTCACTTCGCCCTGGAGCGTTCCAAGTTGTCGAGGTTACTTCAGTGCTTACCGGTTCTGGATCGAACAAACTGGATGTGCGAGCCATTGGAGCCAACAAGCTGGAAGCTGCTGCGAACGCCGTCACATTGGTCGAGTCGCGTGCCGACTTGAAACTGTCAGTCGAAGACCCTGCCGGGGTGATTTCGCCAGGCACCGAGATGACGTACGAAGTGAATATCGTCAACCGAGGTACGAAGGCCGCTGACAACGTCAACCTGGTCGGATTCTTCTCGGAAGGAATCGAACCGGTTGCGATTCACGGATGGCGTGGAGATGTCGAAGTGGGTCAGGTCACCATGCAGACGATTCCACACATCGCACCAGGCCAAGAAATCGTCATCAAGGTGATTGCGAAAGCCAATAAGCCTGGCAACCACGTGTTCCGAGCTGAGTTGAGCACGAAAGTTCCGCTGACGAAACTGGCAGTCGAAGAGTGGACCGTATTCCACAGCGACGACCAGCAAGCAGGTCTGGATGTTGAACAACAAGCCGACGCGACAGGTTTCACACCAGCCGTGCGTTAAGCCGGAAGGCTACTAGATCAAGGTCGGGTGCAGCAAAGGTGTCGTTTTCGGCACCTTTGCTCTTTTTACGCTAGCCGGCTGTGGGCGATACACCTTCATCGCCTAGACCTTTTTCGTTTGATCTGATCACCTGCGTTCATGGTCTGCACTATATTGGCGATAAGCTTGACTTGATCGCTCGGTGTGCGAGTTGGCTGCTACCGAACGGCCGCTTCGCTGGAAATCTCGACTTAAAGAACGTTGCAATCCAGGAGGCATCTAGCCGCATCCTCACCGATGCGTTCCGTCGAAACGACTTTACGTACGACTCTCGGTCCAAGCTGCTTGAACTGCACGACGGCCGTGCGGCAGAATTTCCGTTTCGATATCTCGGCGCGGACGATCAGGCCGGGCCCAACTACACGGGGCAGCCGGCAGTGACTTCTCACTATCGGATCGATTCCTAGCTAGAGCCGAACCGTGTGAGATCTGGCGATACTCACACAGTTCGGTGACAGATGCCTGACATCACTGCGATCTAAAAATCAGCTAATACATCGTCTACGTTCTTGCCGAAGTTGTTGGCCATCTCCAAGAAGTCCCAAAACGTCAACTCGCCATCGCCGTCAAAGTCACCATCTTCCCATTTCGGATCTGGCGTCGACAAACCTTCGGCGAAGGCCGGCACATCATCAAAGCCGACAACGCCATTAAGGTTGGTGTCGCCAGCAAACGTGACGAGCATGTCTTCTTCGAACTGCCCAGTCGGCAACGATAGCTTCGCAGTGTAACGACCTGGCTCTAGTCCTAGCGATGTAAAATTCCACGTCGCAGTCCGTTCCATCGGATCCCACGTCGGCTGCACCAATGAGACATCAACAGCTTGGCCGTTTCGCGTTAGCTCTAAGTCCAGTTCGTCTAGCGTTATTGCAGCATCAAACGTCAATCGATACGCAGACAACTCATTGGGCCGCCCCACCCTCTCGCTCGATTCAACTTGATAGTCTGGTTCCACAAATTCCGACGCACCGATTTCCAACAGCGTGATCGACATTCCCGGCAGCTCGACGTCGAAATGGCCACCATTCGACAGACTTAGGTCCCGCTCCGACACAACGATTTGTGAAAGATCGGATGCGTCGTAGGTGTACACTTCGACAACACTGCCATCGTGCTCCACCGACAACGAAACGGGAGAAACTAAATCGTCCGTTGTCTTATTAACGAGCATCACCGTCAACGCATCGTCGGTCCCTCTTTCGGCAGCAAAGACCGAAACCGCGTTTTGATCGCTTGAGGAAGCAGCAACCAATGTCTCTCCGAACCGACTGCCGTCATTAGCCTCGCCATCATAATTTCGATACATTCGAAACGCGTAAGCCGCAGGTTCGTCCGGCGCGGGCGAGCCCCACATGGTTGCTAAGTCGACACCTTCGCGTCCGAAGATCCCCAGCACATCAGCCTGCGCGACCGCTCCACTGATGTGGTTCGTGCCTCCAAAGTTGTATTCCGTGATCGCCAGCTTTGTACCAGGGTAGTATTCGTCAATCCAATCGCGCATTCGAGGAATCAGCTGAACTTCTTCATCAATCCAGGAGTCATCCTTATACGTTGGATCCCATAGCGAACGCGTACTTTCCAATCGTGACGCTTGCGTCGCAAGACTGCCGCCACCGCGAGTCAGCGCCACGCCATCCTGCTGCGGGTAGTAGTGAATGTCCAGATAATCCAAATACCGCTGGCCCATTTCTTGTTCTGCGTCCGCCATTTGCTCTAGGTACCACGGCAGAAACGGTTGTCCCTCGTGAGCATTCCGATCTTGCGGATCCAGCCAAAACGCGGAAGAACTTGCGACATCCAATGCTGAATAAAAATACGCAACCCAGCCCCAAACAGTAGGCCCCAGCACTTCCGCCGTCGGGTCGGCTGCCTTGATGGCTGCGGCGGTCGCCAAGCCCTTTTCAAATACCTCGCCGTAGCTGGCTGGCTCTGGGTGCACATCTCGATGCGTGGAGTTCCACAGCATCGGTTCATTGTCGAGTGCGTAGTACTGAACGCCTCCTTCGTCGGCCGCCCCGTACAGCGACACCAGATGGTCTACTAACTCGCCCGCGTACTCAGCCCCCACGACGATGCTGGTGTCAGCGGGATCGTTTCCCGTGATGGGAGTGCCGTCAGGCCGAATTCCATTTCCATTGTTTCGGTAAGGGTTCTCTTCCTGCTGCGGCCCGTATTTGTCGACTTCAAAGCCGCCAATAATTTCACGGCTCTTGCTCATCCAACCAATCGTATTCACGGTCACCACGGAGTCAGCTCCCACCCGCTGATCCTTGCGTACAAAGTCGTTCAGTGACGAACTGCCGAGCAACGGGTCGGTTGCGTCCTGTCGTTCTTCAGGATGGTTTTCAAAGAAAAAATCGCTTCCACGATTAGAGGCATCGATTCGGTAGTTGTAGCGAGTCGTAGAATTACCGCCCCAGCGATCTACCGAGAGCCCTAACTCCGACGCCAACGACTCGTCGGCGAAATTCAGTCCGTAGATGTCGTCGCTGATTTCTCCCAACGTAGTTGATGGATCGATCGTAATCGTGGGCCCGTCGCCAAGCTGTGGCGTCTCACCGCCCACTTCGCTTGTCGACGTAAAGTAGATGTCATCGAGGAAGAATGTATTTTGATTGCCGCTTCCGCTGAATTCCTGCCACACTAAGCCGGAGATCTCAGCCGGGCTACCCAGCAAATTCAGGTCCACAGAGTAGCTATTCCAGCGGTTTGCGTCGGGCGTGATTCGAGTCCCCGGCAATGACTCTCCGTCACCATCGACGACGGCAAAATCAATCGTTTGCCCACCAGCACCTCCATGAACGGAAAAGGTTACGGTGTCAAAACCAGCCGACGGAATGGCTTCCGGTGCAGCTAGATAGAAGCCCGCCCAAGGCTGTTCGTGCTTGACGGAGATTGAACTTGTGCCCGATTGGCTCTGCCCCACGTACTCGACGTTCGACGCCGTCAGCCAGGACCAGTTCTGCCAAGCTGTATCGAGTGAGTCTTCGTACACCAACGCTGCAACGTCGGATTCCGTTTCCAACGGCGGATTCACAACCGGTCCCGGTGAGTCAGCCACTCCGTCACCTTCTAAGACGATGTTGTCCAGATAAAACGGCTCCTGCGTATCGCCGCCGAACTCTTGGAATACCAACCCACGAATCGCCTGCGGTTGACCAACGCTCGACATTGGAATCGACACCTCGCTCCATCGGTTACTGGCAGGCTGAATCAACTCCGCTTGGATCCAATCATCGTCCTGATTGACAACCACGACCGAAATCTGCTTCTCGGCACTTCCGCCATGAATCGAAAACGTCAACGTATCGTCCGTCCCTGCGGCCAGCCGTTCGCCATTGGGTAACGCCAAGTAAAGGCCTGCCCAGCTATTGTCATACTTCACTTGTATCGCCGCATCTCCGTCGCGAACAACTTGATCGTGGTTCCAATCAACGCTGGTATCCCACGAGTAGTTCTGCCAGTTATCCACGAGAGAATCTTCAAAAATGACGCTGGTCATCAGGTCTCGCGTCTCAAGGTGTTCACCCCCGACGACACACGCTGGGCGATTGCGGATTTTCCTTCGGTTGTTGAGCACGTTTTCGCATGTACGAGAGAGTCTTCGCATAATTGGCTCCAGTTCGAAAAATTGACCGACGTCGCTACGAACGAGCGACAATGAATATCGATCCACTAGCACTGGCGTGAACGAATGAAGTTGGGCGTCACGAAAACCCTGAAAACTTTTTCCTATACGCCGCAGCCGTCTGTCCCGCCCGAGCGCGACCACGTCAAAGAAGTTGACTGCGCAAACGCGGCAAAGCCGCACTCGGCTGATCAGACTGCCAATTCAAAATCGCGTACGGTTTTGCGTTCGGCTTTCTATAATGTGACCATGCATTCCGAGCACCAACTGAACGAAATGATTGAAGCTGCGGGTCAAGGTGATCGCATGGCATTGGACCGGCTGGTACCAGGGTTGTACGAGCAGCTCCGACAGCTGGCTGCCGTACAAATGCAAAACGAACGATCCGGCCACTTACTGCAAACGACGGCCATCGTTCACGAAGCCTACTTCCGACTGTCCGAACAAAAGCGTAGTCGTTGGCGTGATAAGTCCAGTTTTTTCGCCGCGGCCGCCGTCGTCATGCGACGCGTGTTAATTGACTGCGCACGGCGTGAAATGGCCATGAAGCGTGGCGGCACCACTGCACGACAGCAACTATCCGAATCGCGTCTGGCGATTGATGACCGAGGCTATTCCACAGTAGAGATTCACGAGGCGCTGGAGAGGCTCGGCGAGTTTGCCCCAGAGCAAGCGAAAGCAATCGAAATGATGATCTTCGGCGGGATGACGGGTGAAGAGGTGGCTCAAACGCTACGGGTATCGGCGTCCACGATCGACCGTCGCGTCCGCGCCGCCAAAGCTTGGCTACGCCGCGAGCTGAGTGACTTAGCATGAGCAGGACCAAACGAACGCCGTCCAAACGAACTCCAAACGGCCGAGCCGACGGTCCGATCACCGCCGACAAATGGCAGCAAATCGATTCCGTCTTCCAACAAGTCGTCGACTTGCCACAGCCACAGCGTAGCCAGCGTCTCGAGCAGTTGGTCGGTGCAGACGTCGATTTGCGTCGCGAAGTCGAATCACTTCTGGCATTCGATAACGGCAACACTCAGAACCTGCCGGCACTGAATGTGGCGAGAGATATCACACCCAACCGAACAAACGACGTTACGCGTGAAGGCGTACGTCGCGCCGGTTCTGTCGTCGGGAACTTCCGTCTCTTGTTCCCCATTGCGGTCAGTCGCCAAAGTGAAGTTTGGTGCGCAGAACTCGCCGACACAGCCCATGAATCACAGGACAGCGAGTCAGCCGCAGGGTCCCGAGTCGCAATCAAGTTTCTACAAGCTGATGGGAACACTCAACGTAGATTAGAGCGATTCAAGAACGAGGCCGTTTTGCTCTCAAGGTTTCGACACCCAGGCGTTGCTCGTTTTGTCGACTGCGGAATAGATCAAGGAGCACCGTACTTTGTGATGGGGTACGTTGCTGGAACGCCACTAACCGAATTCGCCGACCACAAGAACTTGTCCATTCATGACCGATTGCGGCTGCTGATCCGCGTCTGTGAGGCAGTTAACTACGCGCATCGGTTTCTGGTGGTCCACAGGGATTTAAAGCCATCCAACATCCTCGTCACCTCAAAGCACGAGCCGATCGTTCTGGACTTTGGGATATCGAAAACCATTGCGTCCACTGAATCGCAAAGCGAAGCCCTTACACCAAGCGTGTCACTTACAACCACTGGGGAGCGACCGATGACACCGGCGTACGCCAGCCCGGAGCAAGTGCACAGTGAATTGATCACGACGGCAACCGACCAGTATGCATTGGGCCTGATCCTTTACGAGATGCTGACCGGGCATCACCCGTACTCGACTGAGGCTCACCCAGACGAGCCCAAACTCTGGAATCGAATCTGCCAGGGTGTTCCAATTCGCCCCAGCGAGATCGTGGCCAAAACCGCGACCGGCATCACGGGAGATAACGAAGTTCCTCGTGATCCGCGGTTGCTTGCCGCCGTTCGCGGATCACTCGCTCCCGCACAATTAAAACGCCGGCTTTCAGGAGATCTTGACGCCGTCGTCCTGCGAGCGATCGCGAAAGATCCGGCGCAGCGATATGCATCTCTGGCCGACTTTCGAAACGACTTAGAAAACGTCATCCACGGTCGGCCCGTAGCGGCTCGCTTGCGTCGCAATCAAATTCGAACGGTGCTGCAACGGCATCCGTTTACAGCCCTCGCGACAAGCGTGCTTGTGACGGCCATGGCCGTCGCAGGAGTCGCTTTGATAAAGCACGGGCAGCTTCAACAAGAGCTTGAAATCGCTCGAAAGGAGACCAGATCCAAACAGGCTTTGGTCGATTCAGCACGCCAGCAACTTTCAAACCTACACGAAATTGGCACTCTGACTCGCAAGGCAACGGTCTCGCCGACGACCTCAACAACGTCGGCATCTCTGGTCTCTCCCCAGCCCTCACTCGACGTCAACGCAGTTGCGTTTCTTGCCCGGCAACTTGTTCAAGCCGGCAACTACGACTCGGCGCGAGCTCACCTGCAACAACTTGAAGAAAACGATCTTCAAGCGGAACTTCCCCCAGAACCGACCACAGAATTGCTCGGGCAATTGATCGATCAAGCAACGGCGCACCGACTCTTGGGCGAGCCCACGAAAGCCCTGTCTATTCTACGCAAGAGTCACGATGCGCTCGATTCGGATGGCAACCCGATCTCCGAACTTTCAAGTACTTTCAACAGCCTGACACTGCATCTGTTGCTCGATTCAGACAGGCGGCAGGAAGCCGAGCAG
>CAYQMZ010000270.1:6138-8875 GCA_964418725.1 uncultured Pirellulaceae bacterium | reverse complement strand
ATATCTCTGCTGCTGGCAGTGATGATATCACGCAAATCCGAATTGATCCGTTTGCTGGTGCAGGCTTGGGCTATGAGCTCGACTACGTTCGAGTCGCTGCGCAACCCGTTCCTGAGCCAAATTGCTCGGCGTTGTTGGCAATGGGTGGACTTGCGATTTTCCTTCAACGTCGGCGGCGTCGCTCATAGCGATCACGATGCAGCATTAGCTAACAGCTGCTGCTAAGCAATTCTGTCGAACCCAAATAGACCAACGCAGACCACAGCCGATTGGGAGTTACTCAATCGGCTGCTGTTTTAGATCACACAGGCGTCACGTCCAGTCGGCCAACTTCGGCAAAGGAAGTGTCGTCGTCGCTGATTCGTGCCGGAGCTTTCGACCCAGGCCCTGCGGCCGGAAGCAAAGCGTGAACAGGAGAATCGATTCGTTTGCAGTTAGTCAGCTGCGAGTTTTTCAATGGCTGCTCGCGCGTATCGATCTGGGCTGAATTCTCCAGCGAGTACCGCTTTGCAGTATTTCCTCAACGTCAATTCGCGTTCCTCGCTGTCCCCCACCCATTCGCGCAACTGCTGGCTTCGTCGATCAGCGTTCTTCACACGATTGCCACGTGCATGTACGAGGCCGTACATGATGCGGCCAAGTTGCTCATTCGGGGCAAGCTTAAAGACCTTACTACCCTTCAATCGCTTGTCCGCTTGTCGTTGACGTTCAGCGCGCAGTTCCTTTTGAACTTTCGCCAAGTCTGGTTTTGGCTTGCCGAGCGACTTTGCGACGGAAGCCATAATCGTTCCGAGGTCGCGACCATTCGGTGCTTGAAAGACCAGATTGTCGACGACTTGATTCCCTTTGGCGACGACCACGGTCATAGCGACGTTGCGATTCAAACCGTATGCACCAGGTCCCTCCGCACCATCGACAGAAACGCTTACAAAGGACTTGGAGAAGAACGGACCTCGCGACCATCCTTTGACCAACTTCAACATCTTCTCTCGGTCATCCGTCAGCAGCACGATGTGACTCGTCAGGTCCTTGTGTCGCACTGCATAGAAGTCAACCAATCCCAGGCCATACAGAACTCTATCGTCGGTGCTCAGCTTGTGGATGAAACAAATTAGCGTCGCACCTGTCTCAGTCTTCTTCACAATCTCCGTCTCTTTGGCATCCTCGCCCTGGAACCGAAGCACTTTGAACGGCCTGATTTGCTCACCTGGCTGGGGTCCTGAAAAGACCCGTTTTTGTTGAACATCGGCGGCAATCGCGTTTTGCTTCGCTGCATTCTCTTGTGCCAATGCCGCAGTCCCCCAAGCCAAAACCAGGCTGGTTGCGATTGTCAGCGGGCCCATCAGTATGCGTTTCGTCGTTCGCGAGCGGTTCATGTCAGGTCTCAATCGGTTCCAAGGAAACAGGCGCATCACATCTGTAAGAGACAGCGAAGCCCAGGTCTGACCATTGTACGCATTAGAATCCGAGCAAACAGCAACGCGACGATTCATTCCGCGACGATTCGAGTGGGCAACAGGCTGCTCCCACTCAGCTACCCGCAATCAGCTACTCTCGAACGCTTGCTTCTTAACAGGGCTGTGAGTTAGCGTGCGACCAGACGCCCGAACGATTACACTCACGGCAGTTGTATGCAAAAAGCAGAGGTAGCGTCGATGCACAGACTCCGGTCGTTATGCTGCAGATTGGTGGTGATTGGTTCGCTGTTTATGGCGTTTTCCCAACCGCTCTTGGGCCAAGACGTGATCGAGTTTCTTTCTGGTGCTAGTCAGGCAGGAAAAGTCGTACGCATCCTGAAGGCAGAAAAGAAAGTCATCTTCGAGTCAAAACTCGCCAAACGAACGGCCCGTCGCACATACCCGTACTCGAAGATTCATGCGATTGAATACAAGGGGAAACGGTTCGTTCTCAACAAGCTTCCGGAAGAGGACGGTAAACCGCAGCGTCGGACATCACAAGAGATCGACGCCCTCATCGAACGTGTCGGCAGTACACCGCCGGATTGGCTTGCCGAGACGCCACTCAACTACCCAGAGACGCTTGACCTTTCCTGGCCCTTTCCTCCTCCGAAGCCATGGAACAATCGAAAGAACGTAGGCCAGCACATTTGGGACCGAGTGAATCCTAACGAAGGTCAATGGCGAGGTGGCGTGAAGCTGATGTACCACATGCTAGATCTCGCCGAGGACAACGATGAACTCGCGAAGCGGATCAAAGAATCACTGGGCAGTATGTATTTCAGATTCTTCCAGGACTATCCACGGGCAGCCTCTGGTGGCGGGAAGCAAACGTCGCTCGCAGCAGCAACAACGGTGTGCATCTCGCCGAGTGCTACTTTCGGCTTGGTAACAAACGTATGGCGTTGAAGGCGCTCGACTCGAACAAGATCCGTATCGACAAGATCAAGCTGCTCGGCAACATGGGAGAAACCAAAGACGCACTTCGTATGGCAGACCTCTACGCGAGCCGTGCGAAGGACCCGCAGTGGGCCCTGCTAACGGCCGGCGACGTATTTCGTCAGGCGAAAGACTACAAATGAAGTCAGACTTCTTCGTCCACGAAAGTGATATGCCGGAAATAGTGTTGGTCCTCGAAAGACACTCCGAGTGAACCGATGAAAATTCCCAGCGATGCGATGAAGCCAGAGAGATTTAAGTAATGACCAACTGGCAGCGGATGATTGCCGTTTGTCCAATGCGAAATCAGTTGCGAATCGAAGAGCGTTCCTCCCAACGTT
>CAYQMZ010000270.1:5777-6128 GCA_964418725.1 uncultured Pirellulaceae bacterium | reverse complement strand
AGACCATACCCGCCAGGACGATAGTAAACGTGGCAATGTTCGTCACGACATTCTGCTCGCTCAGCTCACGACGTTCTCGACGCACAAGCAGCTTTTGTCGCACAAGTATGTAGATCGTCGTGGCGACGATCGCGCAAACCGAAAGCGTTGCTACGGAAAGGTGACTTTGACTGGTCCCCAATTCCCAAACTTCAGCCGTCACTAGCAGCACCAACATCGCAGACGTCGCCGCCGCAGTTAAGCGACTGAGCCGAAATGGAAACTGCCAAGGTTTCGAATCGACAATGGCATCCACGATTTCGCGACGGTTAAGCCACGCTGCTTTCGCATAGAAAATGAGTGCCATGGAAT
>CAYQMZ010000270.1:0-5767 GCA_964418725.1 uncultured Pirellulaceae bacterium | reverse complement strand
TTGTTTCTTCCAGGCGATGGTCAGCAGTGTCTTGCAGTTCGAGCCGGACTCGCTCAACCTGATCATCCGTCAGTACGCGTTCTCCGTCTAATTCATTCACCGATTTGAAATCAAACATGGCATTCGATTCACCATCATCGTGGTCGAGGCCCAACAAGTGGCCCAGGCAATGAACGGCAAGCACAAAAACCCTGTGGCTTAGCCGTCGCAAACGCACTTCCTTATCCAAGATTCCTCGAAACGCCTTCGGATCGATGCGTGCCGTTGAGATCACAGCGCTTTCCAACGTGCGAGAGACCGCCGCCAGTGAATCCGTTTTGTAGTGGCCGAATAAGTCCGCAGATGTAACTACCAGCGTGTAATCCCATCGCTTTACGTTGCGTTCCAAGACTGCGGAGTCGAGCAGTTTCACGGGCTCTTCGCGAAGCCCGTGGACAAGCTCCTCGCGGTAAATTATTGGCATGCTGAATTCAATCATCGGAAACTGCTGTTCGAAGAACTTCAGTACGGACTCTCGGGCCCTTTCCGTCGCATCTCGATCCAGCTGATCGAGTTTACCCGCGATGATCCAGCCAACTTCGACTGCCAGCATTCCGTCGGTTTCATCTACGCACATTACTGACGTCCTTTGTTTCCGGTTACATCTTGCTCAGACCGAGTGCCGTTTAACGCAATTGAATCAGCGACGTCGGATGATCTCAAATGCAAATCACGTTGTGGGAACGGTATTTCGATGTTTGCGTCACGAAACAACGCGTCAATTTTCGAGTGAAGCTCATCAATGATCTTCAAGCGACTCGGCATATTTTTCAGCGAGATGAAACATCGCAAAACCAGATTCAGGCTGCTGTCGCCGAACTGTTCGAATGTCACCTGCGGCGGTGGCTCTTGCACAATCAGTTCGTGCTCGGTTGCGGCAGAAAGCATCAACTCTTTCGCGTTGTCGGTATCAGAACCGTATGCGACACCAACGGGAACGACAATCCGACTCACTTCGTCGCTTAGCGTCCAGTTAAGCAACCTTCCGGTGATGAAGTCCTTGTTCGGTACGATGAAGTCTTTCCGATCAAGGTCCTGAATGATCGTCGCTCGCATGCGAACGCTCTTTACTGTCCCCGTGACACCATCGATCGTGACGATGTCGCCAGCTCTCAACGGTCGTTCAAAGAGAATGATCAGGCCGGAGACGAAGTTCGCAAAAATCTCTTGCAGGCCGAACCCCAGCCCCACGCCCACACCAGCAAGCAGCCACTGCACTTTCGACCAACCGATGTGGATTGTGCCTAACGCCCAAACCATACCCACGACGAAGATCACGTAGCGGGTGAGAGTCGTAATCGCGAAACGCAAGGCAACGTCCAACGGTAGCCGTTGTAGCAAAACAAGTTCGAGAAGTCCTGGCACATCGCGCATCGCCAAGACCATAATGCCGAAAATCGCGATCGCTTTGAAGACTTCTCCGTAGGTAACCTCGTCAACGATAGTTTGCGTTGTTGCAGTTTCTGCCGCTCCGTCGTTGGCAGCTGAATCTGCCGCTATCGTCGCAACCGAGACGTCCCAAGCTTTTCCGTCACCTAATTTGGAAAGCGCTGGAAGCACGTCCACCCAAAGTGACCAAATGGCGAGGGCTCCAACGACTACCGTCACCGCACGAACCAATCGACGCGTTTGTTGGTCCACGCTACTCAAGTCGATCTCTTCAAGGTTCGCTTGAGCTTCCGCGGTAATTGGATCCGTTTCGGTTTGCTCACTTGTCATCGCCAGTCGGGCTCGGGCCTGCTCGATGGCGAGTCGTCTCCGACTCAGGACGACCCAACGCAGGGCCAACGCTCGCAAGAACCAGATCCCCAGGACCAAAAAGCAAGACCATAACAACCGAACCGCGAGTTGCTCGGCCGTGAACTGGTAACCGACGATTGCAATGACCGCAAACGCGAGGGGAGTCGCAACGGTCAGCCAGTACAAAACGAAACGGCTCTTGAAGAGAATCGAATCAGGTCGTCGCGCAAGGTAACTCTGGACGATTCCGCGTCGAGGATGCCCCACGCGATGTAGAAAGAACGCGAGGACAAGCATTGACGTCACGAAAGCAAGTCGACCGAGTGACTGTTCATGAATGGGATTACCGGAGGTCCGTACCATCGCGGCGAACGCACATAGCGGAGTCAGAACAAACGTGAGCCAAGGCAAACTGCGTCGCAGGAGTTCCGTCGCATTCGGTGCGACACCAAAATGGCTCTCCATCAGGCCGAGCTTTCGTGCGGACTGACGCCAGAACTCCACCGGCAAAAGTATTGCACCGCCGGTAAGAAAACCTGCAGCTAGTTGTGTCGCAACCCGATTGTCTGCGAGTCTGCCTCCGCTTAGCCAGAGTCCGAAGAGATAGAAAGCCGCGGGCCACACCAATGCTAACGCGCTCGTCAGTAAGGTCGCTCGCCAAGTGAAACCGAAATCACGACAGCTGCCAGACTTGGCTTTCTCGCCACACTGGCGAATTCCAGTACGTAGACGTTTGCTGACAATCAATACGGGGATCAGAGCCGCAAGGGCAACGGTGAGCGTATACGGCTTTTGTAGGCACCGTCCGGCGAGCAGTGAAGGCAGTTCCTTCCACCCCGGCGACATCGCAAAAGCTTGCGCCGAGTTCACAGATTCAGTGAACTGTTGAATGCCGAAGATATCCGCACTGCGAATCCAGAGCACTCGTTCGTCGATAAACTGTGCGTAGCCTTTGGTCAACGACTTTAGCCCGGTAACGGTACCTTCCTTTTGGGCCAACATTTCGAATTGGTCACCTCGGTCCGCAATGAGTCCTTTGACCAACTGCGTACGAAATTCAAGTTGTTTGCGGACTTGCTCTCGGAATCCTTCGTCGATTTCGAGTTCAGCTAGTGTCGTACTGGTGGCCTCCTCGATGTCCTCAAGATCAGCCAGCTCTTCACGTAGCAGGAATAGCTGGAGACGATTTTGCGATATTTCGGGTTGAAGAGACTCGCTATTGGGCAGTTGCTGTTGAATGTTTCGAAGCTCAATTCGCCGTTCGCGTAGCACTTCGCCAATCGCCTGAGAAACGGATGCTTCCGCGTTCGCCTCCTGCTGTGCACGAGCAAACTGCTGCTCCAGCTTCTTCAAGGAGTTTTGCAATTCTGACTGCTCATTGGTGAGACGTTGCAGCTCTTCCTCCGTAAGGCGTCGAAGCTTTGCAGCTTTCAGGTTTGCGTCGCCCAGCGGCTTCAACGGGGCAGGGAGATCTTCTAATGCGTCGTTGGCATCGCGAATTGCGCGATCAACTTCATCCTCCCTCTTCTCACGAGCCGCTTGCTGCCAACGTGCTAATTCCGCTTGATGACGATCAAGCTGCTGACGTGCGACATCACGGCGAACAGGTAACAATTCGCCGTTAGCCACATGCCATGCGTTCTCCGCTTTCAACGCATCAAGTTCATTGCGTAGAGCGGCTCGCCGTTGTTCCAGCAGCGCGCTGTTGGCTTCTGTTACTGTTTTCGGCTGATCCTCAGGAGGCGTCTTTCCCAACTCCGTTTCGACATTCGCCAACCGTGTATTCGCATTGGCAATCGCCGTTGGAATATCAAGCAAGCGCTTTTCGCGATCGGCAATCGCGTCAGTGGCTTCTGTGAGATCCTGCTTTAGCCTTTCAAGTTCAACGGACTTCTGCCGTACAATTTGGTCTAGCTCCTTCAATTCGAGACCCGCGGCATTGACGGAAGGCTGCCTCACTTCCTGCGAAACCTTTGCCCGCTCAGTGGAAAGCAGAGAAGCTACTTCGTTTGCCTGAGCTTTGAATGACTCAGCTTTGGCTTTGAACGATTCGGATGAAGTCGCACTCGCCAATGCCTGCTTGTAGGCTTCGATCACTTTCGCTTTTGCTGTCGCATCCAAATCGGGAATCAACTCAACTGTTTTGAGTTGCGTGGTCAATGTCTGAATCGACTCTGGCTGATCTGGTTTCCGTTCGATCTCCTCAGCAGCCACACCGACGGAGAAGGTCAGAAGTAACGCCAGTGACAGCCGAAATGTGGTCGGTTCGGTGCGAATTCTCATGTTATTCATTTGCCTCGTTCCGCAATAACGCGAATCGATTTCGGGCGGGCGTGAAATTTGACCGGCTGCTGCTCTACCAGGTCTCCATCGATCGAAAACAGCAAGCAGGGCTCAGATTTGATCTCAATTTGGCGTGCTTGGCGATAAGCGATTTGGTCTGACTCAATGTATTCTCTTCGGCTGGTCAGTAAATCCAAGCTCAACACGGTTTAGTCGAATGACGATAACCACGCGTGTTTAACGAATGTAGTGAAAACCGAAGAGCTCGAAGGAACGAATGTAACCCGCCACATCGCCGATTTCGTTATTCATGACGAGAGTTGGCGCGTTTGCTACTGTACAGCCTGCACCAGTAGATGGAATTGAAAAGCGGTTCTAGTCTCGAATCAAACGAGCGAACGCCATCCTGTTTATCGACGAGGATCAGGAGTCTCAGCTCTTTCAATCGGCGGTTATTCGCCCGGCATGAACGCCGGGAGTTCAGATTCCAAGTATCTCGACATTGAAGATGCGTTCCCACATCCAAATCAGACCTATAACTGCCACCGCGACCGAACCAGCCTTGAGGACGACGAATTCATAGAACTTGGTTTTGCGTAGTGCGTAGGCGATCGGCAAGTAGACGATCACAATTGCGAGTTGGCCGAGCTCTACGCCAACATTGAAACCGAACAGCGATACGCCAAGTGCGACGCTGGACAACCCAAGATCGAGCAGCACGTTTGCGAATCCGAATCCGTGGATCAGCCCAAAACCGAATGCGATCACCCAACTCGAAACACGCAGGAACGGATACAGATTGTTGATTGCCGTGATAACAATCGAGAATGCAATGGTGGCTTCGATAAACTGACTTGGAATCGTCACGTACTCCATCACCGCCAACCAGAGCGTTATCGAATGAGCGACGGTGAATACGGTCACGACTTTCGCCACTGTTCGAAAGGCAGGCTTGAATTCCTCGACGGGATGCCAAACTTTTTCTTTCCTCACTAGGACCGCTGGCAACAGCAGGGCTAACAGGAAAAGGATGTGATCGAGTCCGATCCAAATGTGCCAAACGCCCTCTCTCACATACGTGACAAATGTGCTGAGCAGACTTGAATCGCCTGCCTCCAGCTCCATCTGCGGATTCTCTGGACTCAATACATGCGTGCTGACCGACGTTCCATTGCTGTAAAGCACGAGCCCTCGGTGGGTCGGATCAGCGTCGAACAACAGACTGTATTCGATGCCAATCGTTTCGGCATTACCATCGGCATCGGTCATCAGTTCCAAAACCGCATAGGCACCGTCGCTATGCCGGGTCACCTTCATTTCTACAGCCTGCACTTGGCAAAGCTTGCCGTTGGCGGTGATCTGAAGTCGGCTCAGTGCGTGAGCACTAATTGCATCCCGCTGAGCTTTGAGTTCGCCCCATGTAATCTTGCCGTCCTGGTCTGAGTCGATCCCAATCAAGAACTCAAGGTCCTTCAAAGAGATATCCCATTCCGCTTTCAGCGTTTCTTCACCGCCTGACAGTCGCAGGTAGCTGTCGCTCGGTTTGTGAGCCATTGCCGGCAGACTGCCTAGCAAGACCAACAGCAGTGTAGCAATCAATTTAGGTTCGTGCCGACTCATTCGTTTCTCAGCTTGCTAACGAGGTCGCTTAGGATGACGTCTTCGGTTCCATGCTTTTGCAGGAACGCGATGACCGGTTCGGCGG
>CAYQMZ010000269.1:0-8925 GCA_964418725.1 uncultured Pirellulaceae bacterium | reverse complement strand
GCCTAGTGTTGGTCTGAACGTGGTTCGACGTTATCCGACGGAGCGAACTCGCTTGCGAGAACCAGTGTTGCGTTATACGGCATTGTTTCGAGCTTTCTCACCGTATCCAGATCCGAGCTTTCTTACAGACGGCTCGAAACGACCGTACTACACGCCAGGCGGTCCCGAAGGAGAAGCCGGCAACCAGTACTTCTTCATTGACAACTCCTCAAGCGGCTTGAGCGATAGTTTAGGACAGGGCCCTTTCGAGTCCGAATCCGTATTCAATTTCTATCTCCCTGATTACCAACCACCAGGGCCAATCACCAACTACGTCGCCTCGCGGCGTGTGATCGACGAGAAACTGGTCTCACCGGAATTCCAAATCCTGTCACCAGTCACCGCCATTCGTACGATGAATCAGGTTCGAGGCATCACGTTTGACAGCGACTTTGATATCGGCAACCAGTGGGAAGTAGACAAAGAAACCTCACTGGACGTAAATCTAAAACTGGATCAGTACTACGAAGATGGCGGGGTACTTGGTCGTGCCGGATCCGAACCTTCGACCACAGAGATCAGGAAACTGATCGAATCGCTGGATATGAAACTCTGCGCGGGAACGATGAACGCATCGACCAAGGAAGTCTTAGTTGGTGCCCTTCAACGAGAAATCGACCGATCGAATATCGATACCACGCGAGAGAAAGAAGACTTGGTACAAGCGATCGTCAGCGCGTTGGTGCTTGCACCTGACTTTGCAGTGATGCCCTGACTCAAGAACTAACCGGCGACCTATCTCCCAATCGTTAGCAGATCTGCCATGAATTACTTCGACCCACTATTGTCGTCCATGAACAAGTCGCTATCGCGACGTGACTTCATCCGCCGGGCAGGAGGCTGCGGAGCACTCACGTCGACATCGATCTTGGCAACGCTACTGAATCTGCGCATGACCAGTAAAGTGCTTTCGGCACCCACGATTGGTCCCTTCAACGATTACAAAGCCCTCGTTTGCGTCTTTATGTTCGGCGGCAACGATTCCTTCAACATGTTGGCACCGTTCGAAGACGACGAACACGCACGCTACGTCACGAAGCGTGGCGGATTGATTAACCAAGCGACCGGCGGTGTGTCCGGCGGACTCGCTTGGCCAAAGAACGACGCCGACAACCCGAGCTATAACCTGCGACCGATTACCGCGACCACTGGGCCGAACGCCGGTCGCACCTTCGGACTTATTAACTCGATGCCAAACTTGCATTCCCTATACAACAACGGGCGTGCCACATTTATCTCGAATACCGGTACGCTGATTCGCCCAACGACGCGAGCCGACTTCGAGGCCAAAATCGATCTCCCTAAAGGGCTATTCTCCCACAGCGATGAGCAACGAAACTGGCAATCGTCCGTGCCGCAATCTCGAAGTGCGGTGAAAGGCTGGGCCGGAAGAATCGCGGATCTGCTAACCGATCCAGCATCACCAGATACGATCGCAATGTCGATCGCTTTGGAGAGACTCAACATCATCCAGACGGGCGAGAACGTCGTGCCTTATGTCATCGATGATCGCGACGGCGCTCAATCGCTCGACAACTACCCATCACAAAGCAATCGATACAACCGCGTTCGCAACAATGCACTAGACGGATTGTTCCCAAAGGACGATGGCACGCTGGCCGCAACCTACGCCGATCTCCTGCAACGGACGCATGCAAACGCGAATCGCGATTCAATCGACGCGGCCATTGCCTACGACCGGGCCACCGGAAGCGTCAGATTCCAAACCGACTTCCCTAATACCGGCATTGGCCGACAAGCCGAACAAGTCGCACGTGCCATTGCCGCACGAAAGACACTAGGCCATCAGCGTCAGATATTCTTTATCTCGCGTGGTGGTTTCGATGACCACAACGACCTGGTGCAATTCAATGGCAATACACCAGCGGGGCATTACGCTCGGTTGGGTGAAGTCGACGCGGCAGTGATAGCGTTGCAAAATGCGTTGGAAGAAATCGAATCGACGCCCGGAGAATTGACAGACAACGTCGTAACATTCAGCGCCTCCGATTTTTCAAGAACACTTAATTCCAATGGCAACGGTAGTGACCACGCTTGGGGAGCCAACCACTTCGTCGTCGGCGGTCCGAAGACCATCAAATCATCCGTTTGGGGTAACTACCCGATGGACCTTCAAAATCCGGCGCATCCCGAATTCGGAAGTCTCGACACAAATCGCGGACGACTTATTCCCACCACCTCTGTCGACGAATACTCAGCCGAGCTAGCGACGTGGTTTGGCATCCCGGATGACAGCAACCTGGAAATCGTATTGCCCAATATTCGCAACTTTCACTCACCAGGTGGCCGACCAATCGGCTTTCTCAGCTAGCGAGAATTCTGCGATTCGCAGCGGAATCATCGATATCGGCCCGAAGCGGCCAAGTGATAGCGTGCCGGTTCACTTGACCGAGATTCCACGTCCCGATACTCTCCCCGCGCGTTGTTCTCGAAGAACTCCAAGCGTCCGTTGCGTCCGTTGCGTCCGTTCGGCCAGCTTGATGTACCGCAAGACTGCCGGGAGTCTTGTAGCCCAGCCACTAGGCGGAATGCCCCATGGAACCAAATTCCAACTGCAATCCACTCCGCCTTCGCGTAGGCCCACCAACCGGAGTCACCTTGGACAGGAAAGCCATCAAGCTTTCGTTCACCAAACTCAGCCGGTGCAATCTCGCCTCATTTGTGCTCGCGATAATGCTCATCGGAGCTTCCTACACCTGTTTCGCTCAAGAGTCGATATCCCGCCAGCCGGTCGTACTCGATGCGAATCGGCGGGAGCGTTCGCCACTAAGGTTCGAACCGCCACCGATTCAGTTTGACGCCAGGATGATCGAGCAGGTCGCCTACGCCGAGGAATTGCCTCCGGGGATGATTCGTTTGAATCTGGAAGGCAACATTCGTCTCGAAGCATTGCTGAAATTGGTCGAACAACGCATGCGTTGGAATTTGATCTATGACAAAACGATCGGCGAACGATCGATCAATGTACGCGCGCCACGTGAGATTCCGGCGGACGCCTTGCCGATTTTGCTGAGCAGCATCTTGCGGATGGAAAACCTCGCCATTGTGGACGCAGACGTTCCCGGTTGGCGCCGCATTGTCGACGCGGGAGGCATGGCAGGGCTGGCAAAAATTGGCAACCCACAAGAGTCACTGGCAAGGGACGGAGCTGCTACTCCCGTTACTAGTGCGTTTGTACTGGAGCATCTCGATAGCCAACAAGCCTCCAGTGTCGTTCGTCCGTTTCTTAGCAAGACTGGGTCGAACATGTTCGCCGTCCCGAACAGCAAAACGGTGGTCGTCACCGACTTTGCCCCCGTCATTGTGACAATCCAGCGGTTACTGGACCTGCTGGATCAACCGCCAGGCGAAGCCTTTTATCAGGTGTACCCGGTAAAGAATACACTGTCTGGCAAACTGGCCGAACAAGTCCGATCCATCATGGGAATTCGTGAGACCTCCAACGACGAACTGCAGGGCAAGCAATCCATTGGAATCTTTGACGAACCGCGGACCAACCAGATCGTAGCCGTTGGTCCCCAAGCCACAGTAAAACGCGCGCTGGAACTCCTGACACGTTTCGACGTTTCGCTTGGCCTGAAAACGGTCGTCTATCGACTGCAATATGTGAAAGCCGAACGGCTGAACAAGATCATGCAGTCGTTCATCGATCCGCGAGACGCCGATCGCACGTACCAGTCAACGATCGACGACGAAGGAAACTTGCTGATCGTTCGTTCGACACCCGAGATCCACGCTCGCGTAGAGGATCTTCGCAAACAGATCGACCAGCCAGTGCGTGGCGAATCCAGTCCGATCCGCTTCTACAAATTGAAGAACGCCAACGCGACGGATGTACTCTACACACTCCTCGCGCTGCAGGAAGTAGCCGGCGAAACGGGATCTCTTTCGTTTGGCGGACGGCAGACAAACTCGCCTGCTACGCAGCTTGCCACCGCCGGCAATGCCGCCTCGCAACAGCCCTTGAGCATCAACATCAACTCAGGTCAGCCTCGTTCGCAAGGCTTCGCTGGCTACAACGGTTTGGGAAATGTTGCGGGATTCGGCCAGTTTGGTGGCGGCCAGTTCGGATCGTCTCGAACAGGACTAGCAGGCAGCACACTCTTGCCTGATACAAGACGGTTTGGAAACGAGACTGGTAGCTACGGCAATATTCAACAGTTTGGCCGGGATCGACGATCCGCGGTGCTCGCGCCGCAATTGGCGTCCGGTGGCGCAGCTCAGTTGCCCGGCGGTGCGCGAGTTTCTGCTGACATCGCAACCAATAGTCTCGTTTTGGTTGGTCGCACAGAAGTCCAAGAACTCTATGCCAAATTGATTGAGTCACTTGATGTACGTCGTCCCCAAGTCATGATCGAAGCCAAGATCATCGCGATCGACACGAGTGGAGATTTCAGTTTGGGCGTCGAGATCTCCGGCGGCGATCGAACCGGTGATCGCCGTCTGTTTTCGTTCAACTCGTTTGGTCTTAGTGAAGTCGACCCCGTAGACGGTTCGCTATCGATTTCACCGTCGCTGGGTTTCAACGGAGCCCTGATCGATCCAGGCATTGCGGACGTCGTTGTGAAAGCACTTTCGACGCACTCCCGAGTTAATGTCATTGCCGAGCCGCGAATTCTGGTCAACGACAACGCCACCGGTGAACTGGAGAGTGTCACGAGCATTCCGTTTCAAAGCGTCAATGCCTCAGACACAGTGGCGACAACCAGCTTAGGCGGCGATCAGACCGCGGGGACAACGATCACCGTCACTCCCCGAATCAAAGAAGACGATCACATGCAGATGGAGTTCTCGTTGGAGTTCAGCACGTTTGGCGAGGGCGGTAGTGCTGCATTGCCTCCACCGCGTCAAATTGATCGCGTGGGTAGCGAGGTAACCATTCCTAGCGGGCACACAGTGATCGTAGGCGGATTGCGTCGGTCGAACGACACCGAAGGCAGAACGGGGATTCCGTTTGCTGAGTCGATTCCCATTATTCGTGAACTGACAAGCCTTACGACCAAGAACACCTCAAGCACCGCGTTCTTCGTGTTTCTAAAGCCCGTCATTTTGCGAGACAGCGAATTCGATGACCTCAAGTACTTGTCATCTGTCTCAGCACAGGATGCATGTATTCCAGGTGATCACCCGACCAGCCAACCTGTCATGATCATGGAATAGCGTACGGGGCCAATGCTTCTATCCGGCGCCTCTGAGTTCCGTTCACACAAGCTGCCAACAACAAAACTGTGCGAATGCTGGCGTGGGCGACTAAGATGGATTCAAAGCCTGGCAGCCTGTGAACCATGACTAGCGACCACACAACATCGACGACGTCTTGTCATTCCCTCGCGGAACGATTCAAGTCACTGCTACTAGCACGTCGCTCGTCGGAGCAGCCAAACTCGCCGCCGCCAGACTCACCTCAACATTCATCGCCCACAGAACTCGACTCCCCATTGCCAAACTCCGCCATTCAATGGGCAACTGGCAACGGATTCAACGAGTTCGAGCAACTTCGGGCGTTTGCTGAATTGATGTCGATCCCCTACATCGACGATCCGAGTCAACTCCTGGCCGCACCTGAATACACATCGCAACTGGATATTGGTTTTTCACGGCGTCATTGCGTACTAGGTCTCGCATCAGACGCGGAAGCCCTACCCGTCGTTGTTACGGATTGGTCCGGCTGGCAAAAACTGGACGTCATCGGCCGCGTGTTACGACGACCTGTAACTGCGGCCGTCAGTAGCACAAGCCTAATCCAGTCAGCCATTAACGTGGCCTACCAACAGCGCACCGGCGAAACTCAGAAACTCATCGAAACACTGAATGATCCATCACTACTCACCGAACTGAGTGAACTCGATGCTTCGGAAGACCTACTGGACGTCGCGGATCGAGCGCCGGTCATCAAGCTGGTCAATATGATGCTATTCGAAGCCGTTCGCAGTCGCGCATCGGATCTGCATATTCAACCCTATGGAGACCGCGTCGTTGTGCGTCAACGGATCGACGGTCAGCTATTCGACAGCTTCGACATTCCCAAAGCTTACCAAGAGGCTGTGATAACCAGAATCAAAGTTCTCGGGCGCATGAACGTCGCAGAAAAACGGCTACCGCAAGATGGCCGCGCCACGGTCGAAGTCGGCGACCGCACGATTGATCTGCGCATCGCGTCGCTGCCCACAAGTCACCGCGAACGCATCGTCATTCGTCTACTCGACAAGGGAGCGCGACTCTACTCGCTGGGTGAACTAGGCATGGGCGACGAAGTGTTGGCCCCGTTTCGCAAACTGATTACCCGCGACCACGGCCTGATACTTGTCACGGGACCAACAGGTAGTGGAAAGAGCACTACCCTGTATGCGGCTTTGCAGGAGATCAACACCAAAGACAAGAACGTATTAACGTTAGAAGACCCCATCGAGTACCAGTTGAATGGCGTCAGTCAGACGCAGATCAACGAAAAGAAGGGGATGACATTCGCATCCGGCCTGAGAAACGTCCTTCGACAAGACCCAGATATCATCATGGTGGGCGAGATTCGAGACGAGGAAACCGCCGTTATGGCAATCCAAGCGTCTCTGACAGGCCACCTCGTTTTTTCAACGCTTCATACCAATGATGCGGCGAGTGCCGTAACACGAATGCTGGACTTGGGTATCGAACCCTATCTGCTGGCCAGTTCATTGGTGGCTGCTCTCGCGCAGCGTTTGGTCAGAAGAATCTGCCCCGAATGTCGAACCGAAGTCAGCTCAACGATTCACTCTACATCCCCCAAAGACAACACAGAAAGTCACAATGGCACCGGTTGCGACGCTTGCCGTCAAACCGGTTACCAAGGTCGGGTTGGGCTGTTTGAGTTGCTGTCTGTTGACGAACGCATTCGGGATATCGTGCAGTCGAAAGGAAACGCTTCCGAAATCAGGCAGGCCGCGCAGGGCGCAGGCATGACGTTGCTTGAAGAAGACGGCATTAGAAAAGCAAAGAGTGGCGTGACCACACGTGAGGAAGTCTCGAGAGTCGCCAACGCGAGTGATTCATAGATGGCCGTATTCCAATACCGCGCGCTCGATTCCAAGCAACGCCCAGAAACGGGAACCGTCGTTGCGGATACACCTCGGCAAGCGCGAGATTCGCTTCGTGACCGCCAGCTTCAGGTTTTGTCGGTCGAAGAGTCCAATGATGCAACAGCACGAACTTGGGCCAAGATCGCATCGCGTCGTCGTTTCTCAAGCCAATGGGCAACCTGCACGCACGAGTTGTCGATGCTCCTGGGCGCCGGAATACCTCTGTTAGACGCTTTGGATACCGTGATCGAGCAACATACTGGATTCAACTCCGCACTACTCAAGGTCCGTGACCAAGTCGCTGCGGGATCCAGTCTGAGCGAAGCGTTGCGTGAGCGTCAGGACCTGTTCGATCCGCTTTCGATTCACATGGTCGAAGTTGGCGAAAACACCGGTAACCTGGATGTCGTACTCGATCAACTCGCTGGCTTTCAACGCCGCATGTTGCAGCTTAAGGATCGAGTATTCACGGCGCTCATGTATCCCGCAATTCTTTTGGTATTCACCACGCTTGCGACGCTATTTTTAATGACCTACGTCATGCCGACTCTGCTGGAAAACCTGCAGGATTCGCTAGATCGCTTGCCCTGGCCGACGCGTGTTGTGAAAACGATCAGTGACGCGTTGATCGACAACGGCTGGTGGATGGCAGTGACCATTCCAATCTCCATAGCTTTGTTGCTTGCTGTTTTAAGAACGCCATCGGGGCGCCGCTGGTGGAACCGGCTCTTACTTCGACTGCCAATCATTGGCAACATGGTGTTAAAGCAATCTATTTCTCGCGCGGCCATGGTGGTTTCGACGCTAACAAGAAGCGGCGTCGTGTTGACACGCGCCATGGAGTTGGCTGCCAAGTCATCTGACAACATTCTGCTCAGGGAAGCGTTAGAAGATTGCCGAACTGCAATTGACGCCGGACAAGACATTGCGCCAGCATTACAACGTTCGGGCATCTTTCCTCCTCTGGCAGTACGTATATTCTCCGTTGGCCAAGAGTCTGGGAAATTGGATGAGATGCTTGAACGTTTGGCTGCGGATTATGACCAGGAAGTCGCCACGCTATCGTCAAGATTGACGGCGTTGTTGGAACCAGTTTTAATCATTCTATTGTCCTTTCTAGTCGGCTTCGTTCTGCTGGCGACGATCTTACCCATTCTGGAGGCCGGGAATGTTCTGTGAACGATTGCCATCGCGTCGCCGGCGCACGGTCGGCTTCACATTGGTCGAGTTGATCGCCGTGATCGTCATCATTGGCATCTTGGCCAGCGTCGTTGCGTTTCGAACACGTAGCTATCTTGTCGTTAGCAAGCAAAACGCGGCGAAGCTAGATGTGTCGCGTATCGCACAAGCGATTGATACGTACTTTGCCACACACGACCGTTACCCCAACAACGAAGAAGGCCTCAGGATTCTTACGGAGCCGGACGTTGCCTTTGAAGAAGGCATCCTCAAAACGATTCCATTAGATCCGTGGAAGCGACCGTATCAGTACAACAGTCCAGGGGCTAACTCTGCCTACGAAGTCATCTGCTTGGGCGCAGACGGCCGCGAGGGCGGCGAAGGAGCCGATCGTGACATCTCAAGCGAAGAGCTTGATCGCCGATCCCAGTAACACGATCTGCCTATGTCTCACAACCGCACACAACTTCGACCTGGCTACATGCTGATCGAGCTTGTGGTCGTGCTGGTGCTGATCGGACTGATGGCCGGTGCGACGCTGTTCACCCTGCGGCGTCCCCTTCAGTCAGCCCGTATCAAACAAATCATGGCTCGTATCGAGCAAGCGGACCGACGTGCAAGAACCGAGGCTCGA
>CAYQMZ010000268.1:8588-8940 GCA_964418725.1 uncultured Pirellulaceae bacterium | reverse complement strand
GGCGAATCCCGTCTATCGCTCGCCCGTCGGTCGCGTGCCTTGCTCCAAACGCTTCGCAAATACCATGCGAACTAGCGAGCCACGTCAGGTGTGTGGCAGTTTTTACCGTAGTGAATTTCGCCAGAGTTCCCTTGCCCCGAAGGATTTCTGGCGAAATCCACTACGGTTCAGAACTCAGCTGCCGCTCGCCTTAGACACGCAGTTCACAGTTGAGCGAACGTCGACGCAAGGCAGCCATTGCGCAGACTCCAACTAACAGGTGCAGTTTTGCGGATGGCTCTGGCACGGATTGGACTGTTTGTAGAGCAAACCCGTAGAACACTCCGTTGGCTCCGTCGCCATGCGTGTATGG
>CAYQMZ010000268.1:0-8578 GCA_964418725.1 uncultured Pirellulaceae bacterium | reverse complement strand
ACGCAATCGTGATGCTGCTCACCTCACCGGCGAATAACAGGATCGCGTCACCCTCGCCGTCGTATGTCGGGTTGTCCGTCATCAGCGTGCCTGCGTTCGCAGAGTCTTCGGTGAATGAGATACTTGGGCTGGCCGCCAACAGCTCCAACACATCGCCGCCCTCCACTGTGATGTCGGCGATAGAACTGGAATCGAAGTTCTCGATGTAAAGCAGTCCCTCGGGAATCGGAGATTCGAAGCGAAATTCTTGGGAGTCGCCTCCGTTCACGTCCGCTGCCACCAACGAAGTGGTTGCCGCGTCTAGCGGATGTGACGCGTCCCAGCCGCCGCTTCCGTCCGCATTGAAACGGCCATTAACGATGCCGACGAACGGTGCCGAACCGGCCGAAGTCGCGGTTATCGCCACGCCATCGAGCATTCCAGATGCAATGGACTCAGAGAACCCATCCCAGGTTGCTGTGGTGGCCGCAGTACAGAAGGTTGCGTAAAAGGCTATGTGAAGTGCTGAGAAAATGTACCGAAGGGTGCGATTCAACAGTCTGGCTCCAAGTAGAGAAATGTTCAGATGCAACGAAACTACAAACCACATCTGTCAGGCAACAGCCGCTGCTTGGGGGTACGCCACATAGAATTTTGTTGAGAGCCCGGCAGACTCGATACAAACAAATTCTCTTCCGCAGCCAACTGCGGAAACAGGTCGCAAGGGGGAGCGGAATCAACAGCTTGGAGGTAGGTGTTCGTCAGCTCTGGGCAATCGCGAACGGTGCTTGCCTCGCCCAAATCCCCCATCTCTCATTGGGTACTGGTCATCGCGGAATCGGCGTGGACGTCGTCAATTCGCTGTCGCGCGTAAAGGCGCATTGGCAATGGTTTCAGTGACTTGACGCGCAGGTGGTAATCTCGGGTACTCCCGAAGCTGGCAACTTGTGTGCGTCGTTCTGCGAGGTAACTTGAGGGATCAAATTATTCGCCCGAAGTCACGAGAGAACGCTAGTGATCATCTGAGAAAGTACTAATTCCAACGGATCGGAGACGATACGTGTCAACGCTTATGCGTTCATTAGTACTGTGATCACCAGCCTTAGAAAGCTCTCGCAGTTTCAAACCGGGTGCCTCACGTCATCTCAGATGATCTCCGCGCAATCTTCGACTTCTTCGACACCTTGAGGAAGCCTGATGAAAACGAAGTTCCTTTTTGCCGTTCTGTTCTCTGCAATGGCACTCAACGCACATGCCCAATTGTGGGTCGATTTCAATTCGACAAGCCAAGACGGCGGCCCACACAACAACGAAGGCTGGCAAGCATACAGTGAGGACCACGAGGACAAGCAGGACAACGACGGCTGGCAGACAGCCGTTTACTCCACTGGCTTCGGAGATATCAGCGTAACTCCGGCGTGGCCGAACACTGACGACATCAATGTCCAGCAATCCATCGATCGTGGTGCGGGCAACGATGGTAATTGGGCCGACACCGATCTAGATCTGGTTACGGACTGGCTTGGAATCGACGCACGTGGCGGAAACGGTGGAAACGGCAACTGGGACGGTCTCGAAGGGACTCCAACGCTGATGTCGTTGACGATCAGCGGACTGGCTGCTGATACCTACAACTGGCGATCCTTTCACCATGACACCGAGAACGTTCACGGTAACTTCGCCGCTTGGGTGTCGACTGACGGCGGTGCAAACTTCATGCAGTTGGCTGATGGCTACATGTCGGACAGCACTGCGGGCGGAAATCCAGATTCGGAAGCAAACGGTTCGCCTGGCCTCGCGACGGACTTCGCAGGATTGACTGCCGCTGGTGGAGTTTACGACGCAGTATTTACGGCCGACGGAAGCAACGACGTCGTGCTGCAATTCGCTCCCTATGCTGGAAGCCTTGGCGATGCCGTACATAACCAATTATGGGGCATCAACGGTTTTCAGTTGGCACCCGTGCCAGAGCCAGCGTCTGCATCCATGATCGTGCTGGGATTGGTTGGTCTGCTTGCTGGCCGACGACGTCGCTAAGCGGGGACTGTGCCTTCTGGGCACGTTCACTTAACAGACAATGCAGAAAGGCGAGCTGATATGGCTCGCCTTTTTCCTTTTACCTTGCCGCGGTCGTACGACCGCAGGCTATTTCTAAGCCGTAGTTGCTGCTGCCGGCTATCGGTATTTGCAGATGCAGTACAAAGCCTGAACGGCGTCCTTCCAACCGATCTTCTTGCCTTCTTCCCAACCTCGGGCATCGTAAGTGATGGGCCGTTCGGTAACACGAGCTTCAAGCCCCGCCAGCTTGGCAGTCAGCTCAACCTCGAAACCGAATCCGTCTTGCTCCAGATCCATTTCGTCAAGCAACGAACGACGCATGACTTTGTAGCAAGTTTCCATGTCGGTCAACTGCCAACCCGTCATCATGTTCGATGCCTTGGTCAGCAGGCCATTGCCAAGTCGATGAATGAACGACGAACCCTTGTGGTGATCTTCTAGGAAGCGTGATCCGTAAACGACATCCACTTCGTCCTTCGCCAGTGGCTCAATCAACGCAGGGATGTCGCTTGGGTCATATTCCAAGTCGGCATCCTGGACCATGATGTGGCTGCCAGTGGCGAGTGAGAATCCACGACGCAACGCGGCTCCTTTGCCTTGATTCGTTTCTTGGAAGACAACGCGTAACGCAGGATACTCGTTATTCAGTCGCGTCAGGATAGCGCAGGTTCCGTCGGTGCTACCGTCGTCAACCGCGATGACCTCAATGGGAAGCGGCAACGCGTATAGCGTTGATATCACGCTGCGAATGGTGCGTTCTTCGTTGTAGATCGGGACGACGATACTCAAGCAGAAGCCAGCCGGAAGGTCATAGCCAAGCTCTGTCGTCTGACCACCGTCCTGTTGCAGCTCTCGTTCAACCGTTTCCGTAATCTGATCCAGCGTGGAAGCGGCTCGTTCAATCGCCTGCTCGTCGCCAACGGTTGGCTGAACATTGGTAGTTTCAGAGGTGGCGGCACTGTCCAACGCGACACCCGTATCCTGAGTCAAGGCATCTTCGGTGTGTTTCGCGTCTGTCTGGATTGCCATAATTTGCTCCCGTGCCGTCGCTTCGCTGAGCCGTTGTTGAAAGATAGAATGCTGGCTCGTACGATCAACGATACGACTTTTCAACGCGTTATGACGTTCGTCAGTTTTTGTTGCCATGGTTCCACTTCGATTCCGTTGCAACAGGGACAGGTTATTCCGTTTACAGTACTTGTCCGATCCATTGGAGTTCGCAATTCATGCCCAAATCTGCCGCAAAGCCGTTTCCTGAAGAACATGACGGTTTTGTCGAAATCGACAGCGTCCGTTTGAAACTGAGTCACCCGAACGAATCCCAGGGACAGTGGATTGGCCAGCAGGAAATACTCAACCAGCTGATGGCCTGCTGGCTGGTCGTGGATGACAAGGACTTGCCGCTGTCGCCTCGCCTGGTGGGAGCTCCCGGCATTGGGAAGACGGCGCTCGGCATGGCTGGTGCCCGCATGCGCGAGCAAGAACTGTACATCTACCAGTGCACGGCCGACACGCGGCCCGAAGATTTGCTGGTGACCCCGGTTCTCGCGGAGAGCGGGAAGATCGCCTACCACGCGTCGCCGTTGGTGACCGCCATGCTGCGAGGCGGTGTCTGCTTGCTGGACGAAGGCAACCGTATGAACGAGAAGTCGTGGGCCAGCCTGGCTCCGCTTCTAGATCATCGTCGCTACGTGGAATCGATCGTCGCGGGAATCACGATCCCGGCACATGCAAACTTCCGCTGTGCGGTGACGATGAATGAAGACGAATCGACCTATGAAATCCCCGACTACATCCTGAGTCGTTTGCAGCCGACGCTAAACATTGGCTTTCCAGAGAAGCAAGATGAGATGGCGATTCTGCAGTACCACTTGCCGTTCGCCGAGCCAGAAATGCTGGCGATGACCGTTGGGTTCCTGCAACAGTCGCACGCGTTGAAGCTAGACTTCTCACCGCGTGACGGCATCAACTTACTTCGTTTCGCCATGAAGCGACTTAAGCAGCAGGCCGATCACCCGATCAACAAGGACAACCTATGGCGCGAGGCACTCGAACAGTGCCTGGGGCCCGATGCGTTGGACTTGGAAGCATTGGCGGACCGCGAAAAGCGAGCGTTGGGTGGCAACGCTGTCCCCATGGGACTGGGCGACTTCTTCTTCGATACGAACGACCCACTGCACCCTGACCGGGAGGATGATGACGAGTTTGAAGATGACGATGACGACTTTTGATATGAACTAAGTCACCGAATTCCGCCATGGCGGAGCGAATGCCACAAGCCAGAATCCTTCGGCGTCGAATCTGATCGAATGCATCCTTTTCTAAAGATTAGTGATCGAATTTCCGTCATGCCCGTGATCCACGGCAGCGCGGATTCAGCATTGCAAGTTCGTAAATGCATGCTGGAAGGCAAATTCGACTGCTTGGCGATTCCATTGCCTCCCTCATTCCAGTCCAACGTGGAACGAGGGATCGACTATCTGCCGACTCCAACCACCGTGATCCAATCTGAATCGATGGGATTCGACACCAGTTGGTCACCGGAATCTGATGAGACGGAAGAGACCGTTGAAAAGCGAGTCAGCTATGTCCCCATTGATCCGTGTCAGCCGGTGGTCGCGGGAGTTCGAATTGCAATTGGTGAGCACATGCCTCGCCAATTCATCGACTTGGAAACGTCCGAGTTTCACGCGGTTTCGACGACGCTGCCAGATGCCTTTGCGCTGAAGCGACTGCCGGCTGAGCGTTTCGCCGCTGCAATTTTGCCGTTCATTCAGCGCATCCCCGATGGGCAAGTCACCGCGCGGATTCGCCACATGGCAAACCGCTTACGTGAACTGGAGGATCAATACGAATCGATTCTCTTCCTTTGCTCGATCCTGCATTGGCCGTGGATTCGCGAGGCGTACACCGAGCGATTAGAAACGAAGATCGAAGACGACTATGTGGCTGAAACGGAACTGTGCGAAGCCGACCCCAGAACGCTGTTGTTTATGCTGGGCGAGTTGCCATTCATCACGGGGCTGTACGAGAGAGCGAGAGCCGAACTGGACGATGACGAGTACCTGTCCATTGACGGCGTGAAGGAATTGCTGCTGGCCTCGCGTGACGCGTACAAACAAGATTTCAAGAATCGAGCACGTCCGATAACGACGCAAACGTTCGCTTGCCTGCTCAAGTACATTCGCAATCTGACGCTAACCGAATCACGGTTTGCTCCAGACTTGTACACGATTGTCATGGCGGCAAAGCAAGTCGCCGGCGACAGTTTTGCATTGCATGTCGCAGAGCAAGCAAGACGATATGCCCAGTACCGCGGCACGGACTTGCCGGACGTCACATTTGGTATTGATCGTATTCGACTACCGAACGGGGACACAGCCGATGCCGTCAGTCGTCTGCCAGGTTCGCCCGTCGTTTGGCGAAGCTGTGATCTCCATCGTCGTCCCGATGATCGAGAGCAGGTCGAGTGGAAGATGCAATGGAATCCGCTTGGTCAGTGTAGCTGGCCACCAGAAGATGAACTGATCGAGAACTTTCGTGCTCATGTGACGCAGAAGGCCCAAGCGATCATGGGCGCCGATCTGGTGAAGACGGAGAAGTTCACCACCAGCGTTAAGGACGGGATCGACATTCGCGACACCTTGCGAAACTGGCATTCGGGCGAGATCTACGTCAAAGAGATTCCTCCCAGTAAAGGAAAGCTGGACGCTGTTGTGATGATTTTTGATTCACCAGCGGATCCTCGCGACTACACGTGGCGATCGACTTGGTTTGCCGAGCACGCCAATGAATCCACGTTGGCTTTTTTTGCCACGGACTTCATGAAGGAAATGGTGGGACCCGGAATCGGGCTATCAACCTACGGCGGTGCCATGTTTATCTTCCCGCCGGTTGCGATCCCAGATATCTGGAACGATCCGCGATTGGACTTCGTCGATACGATGGAGGAACGAATCGTTGCCGCTTCCTGCCTTCACAGTTCGTGTCCGCACGTCGCGTTGCTGAGTGCCTATCCGCCTAGCGTCGGCATGCGGCGACTTGCGAAACGGTACAAGAAGCGATTGGTTCACGTGCCGTTATCGCAATTCAGTGCCGCAACGGTACAGCAGCTTCGGATGGTCCATGTGCTAAACGGACGGCACATCCGCGGCTTCGCTCAGCACTTTATTCGCAAAGCCTGAGCTACGTACGCACGCCCTGCTACGTACCAATCAGGCTCCGCGTGAACCCCACGAGGCACTCCGCACCCTTCACCGTCCACAAGCGCAAGACATACTTGCCGTCTTCTATCAGGAAACGGTCGCCAAGCTTCGGTACGCTTCGGTCAACCGATCCGCGGCTCGCTGTATTTCATCTCTAGTGGTAAACATGCCGGTGCTAAGCCGAACCGTTCCGGCTGCCTGAGCCTCGGACACTCCCATCGCAGCCAGGGTACCCGAAACCTTGGTGGATCCGCTGTGACATGCGGCGCCGGTCGAAGCACAGACTTCTTCCGCGGCTGCCAGAAGTTCATTACCAACGACGCCGGAGAACGAGATGCTCAGCGTGTTCGGCAGGCACGACTCTAACTCGCTGTTACACACACAGTGATCCCCCAGCGAAGCTTCCAGTGCATTGCAAAGCTGACTGCGTTTATCGCAATCGTAAGGCGACGCATGCAGTCGAGTCGCCGCAAGTCTTGCCGCTTGTCCAAGCCCTACAATGTAGGGTGTGTTTTCTGTTCCAGCTCGCATTCCTCGCTCATGCGATGCACCATGCAGAAGCGAAGCGAGATCGACAGAGTCTTTCACATAAAAGGCACCGATTCCCTTGGGAGCGTACAGCTTGTGTCCGGCTATGGAGAGCATGTCGACTCCCATCGATTTGACATCGACCGGAATTTTCCCAACCGCCTGTGCTGCGTCGGTGTGGACCAGAACATTTCGCTCGTGGCAAATACGCGTAATCTCCGCCAAGGGTTGCAGCGAGCCGACTTCGTTGTTTGCCAACATGATGCTGACCAAACGCGTATCGGGGCGGATTGCTTTCTCAACTTCTTGCGGATCGACAAATCCCTTGCCGTCACAGGGAACTCGGGAAACGGCGACGCCCAGCTTTTCCAAGTACGCTGCGGGCACCGTCGTAGCAGGGTGCTCGATTTCGCTGATGATCAAATGGCCAGTCAAGAACGACGTCTCGCCAAGGAATATTCCCTTCAGCGCCATGTTGTTGCTTTCCGTGCCGCCGCCAGTGAAAACCAGTTCGTCGGGTTCGGCCCCAATCAAAACGGCGACCTGTTCGCGAGCGTCCGTGATCGCCTCACTGCACGCACGTCCCAGCGAGTGATCGCTTGACGGGTTACCGTAGTGCTCAGCAAGGAATGGCTGCATTGCCGATCGAACTTCCGGGGCGATGGGCGTCGTTGCGTTGTAGTCGAGATAGATTCTTCGCACGGCAGACTCGAAACGAATCGGAGTTAGAGAGCGGAACGGCGTTAGTTTGAATTCGACGCCAGCCTGCGTCTAGTGCTAATCGTTCTGCTGTCTGCCGACGGGATTCGGGCAAGCCCCTGTGGAATCCGATGTTTTATCGGAATTCTCGGTCATTCTTACGCGGAGTTTGCCAGATTATTAACGCAGGTCAGGCGCTGCCTGACCTGCTCATCCTAGGATCAGCTCAGCTTGCTGGCGAAGGCGGCGCGGCCTGCGGCGGAACAGCTGCATTGACCGGGACTGCCTTGATTGGAACTTTATTTCCACGCTTCGGGGCAGCGTTGACGTTGGCTCCAAGCACATAGCCAGCCAACAGGAATGCGTCGGTCTTCAATGGTTCTGTGTACTTCAGTGTGACGATGTTTTGGAAGGGAACCGCCACACGTCGAGCACCTGTCGTATCCGGCGTCGCACGTTCGACGACCACGACGTCTTCGGTCATAAGGAACTCAACGAAAGGGATCGCTTCGCCCTTCACGAGCTCGATCACACCCTTACGACGAAAGTTTGGCGGCCACTTTAGAAACGTTTCACGCCAGATCGTTGCTGTGCTTTTGTCCATTGCACTACTTTCCAAAAAGAAACCGCGAAGACTGTCAAACCATAGCTCAGGGAAAGCTCCGATTTCGGCTTTCGCGGATAACAGCCCCAAGAGGGGTAGAGTGTTTGCTTTTTGCAACAAAGTCTCGCCCCAAAAGCAGCCAATATCGACGGCAAAGCTGGCTTTTACTGCGGTGTGACCGAACGTGTCACGCATGCGCAGACACTTAAAGTGGACGAGCAACACAAGCTGTTTCTCGGGTATTTTCGTATCTGCTCAGCTTCTCTGAAGTCTGGTAAACTGCCCACTCAACGGAATGAGCGGTGCTGAAGGGATCACGGCGAATGGCACAATTGAATCGCGTTTTTTTAGGGTGGAAACAGCCCGCTATTCGATCAAGTGCCCGGTATTTGCTGGATCGGTATCAGGAGCACGGGCTTGTCGACCTGACACGTGTCACGGTGGTAACACCGACTCGTCGAGCTGGGCGACGCATTCGTGAAGTCCTCTTGGACGAGGCTGCTAA
>CAYQMZ010000267.1:0-8964 GCA_964418725.1 uncultured Pirellulaceae bacterium | reverse complement strand
CGTTTCTGATGAGTGAACTCAAGGTTGCGTTCCTGATCGGCTTCTTGGTCTTTCTGCCGTTCGTGATCATCGATTTGGTCGTGGCCAGCGTCACGATGTCGATGGGATGGGTGATGGTCCCTCCAACGACAATCGCACTGCCGCTGAAACTGATGCTGTTCGTGTTGGTGGACGGCTGGCACTATGTGATTCAAATGCTGCTGATGAGCTTTCAAACTGGCTGACGAGACATCGCTTCGTCAAAGAGGGTGACCAAATTGACGGGAGGATCCAGATGGATGTTATTGAAGTAACGGACGTACTGCGACAAACCTGTATCACCGCTGCGGTGTTGGCTGCGCCTGCCTTGATCGCGGCCCTATTGATTGGGTCACTGATGAGCTTGTTGCAGACCGTCACGCAGGTACAAGATCAAGCAATTTCATTCGTCCCGAAACTTATCGTCGTCGGTTTGGTTGTCTTTGCCATGATGCCCTGGATGGCGGACTACTACGTTCAGTATGCGCAGGATGCATTGACGCAGATCCCTAGTCTTGTCTTTGGCGGTTAGAGGGACGAATGCCCGACTGGCTGACCACCACCGCACTCGTGATTACCCGCATTGCGGCCATGTTGTTGTGCATTCCAGGAGTCTCGAATCGCTTCATAACTTGGCGCGTACGGCTGATGGTTATCGCCGCCTTGTGCGTTCCGGTGCTCTGCGTGATTCCACCCAGCGACGTCGACCAAGGCAGCAGTTTCGTATCGCTCGTCTTTCACGAGGCAATCGTCGGTATCTCACTGAGCCTTGTTCCCGCCGCTTTAGTTTTCGGTTTACAAACTTCCGTTCAGGCAATCCAAGGCATGACGGGCTTGCCTGATGGGCTGGGCAGTGCCTCATCGGAACCGCTCAATGGAAACGGCGGTTCCAGTCTGGGGCGTCTGATGCTGATCACATGCCTGGCTGTGTTCTTCGTTTCTTCTGGCCACCGGGTAGTATTTCAGTCGGTGCTCGAATCCTTTGAGTGGTTGCCCCCTGGAAGCCATCGACCGCTAGATTCCGTCAGCGATTTATTGCTGGACCTGCTGTCCGCAAGCTTTCGTTTCGGAGTCCGCGCAATGACGCCCATTGGTTTGTCATTGGGCATTAGCCTCCTAGCCGTTGCTGCTGTGAGTCGCGTGCTACCACAAGTGAGCTACTTCGCGGTGGGTATGAGCGTCCAAGCCGTCTCGCTTTTTGCGTCACTGTTTTTGTTCGGCGGAGCAATCGTCTGGTCGCTCGACAACAGCTTCGCAACGTCTGCAGACAGTGCCAAATCGGCCTGGCAACAAGTCTTGCACCAAGCCGATCCCAAGCCGCTGACTCGCGAGCATTGATCTATGAGCGACACTCGAAATCTGGAACCGACAGCTCGCCGGCGAAAGCAGGCTCGCGACGAGGGGCGTGTTGCTGCGACGCCATTCCTGGGAGCGGCGATCTCGTGGGTGACCACTTGCGTGGCCGCATTGACGCTTGCCGGTTGGGCAGCAAGTCGCTTTGCCGCAGGCCTTGAAAATCGCAGTGCGGAACTCAGTCAATCGTTGGCTGCCGGGAGCCTGATCGAGATTGTTCGACAGTGCATCAGCGATGTTTGCATCTGGCTTATTCCCGGCTTGCTTTGCGTCTTCCTGCTGACGGTCATAAGTCGGCTTGCTCAGGTAGGATTCCTTTGGGTCCCCAACCGAATCAAACCAGACTTTAACCGCATTAATCCAGCCAACCGTTCGCAAAGTGTTGTATCCGCGGACAGTCTGGTGTTGTTTACCCGCGGGCTGGTATTGATGGCGATCCTCCTAGGCGTCGCAGGCTACGGACTGTGGACGGACCGCGCGACGTTGGCTTCGACCGTCAGTGAGTTCGGCGCGTCGCCAGTGACATTGGTGAGCACATGGGGACTTCGATTGGGATGCGGCCTGCTGCTGTTCGCGCTGTTGGATTACGTTTATCAACGACGCCGCTTCGAGAACAGCTTACGCATGACCACAGAAGAAGTTAGAGCTGAAATCAAGGCTGTAGAAGGCAGCAGCCAATTGGCGAACGAGCGTCGCCAGAGATTACGCCATTGGGCTGAGCAGCCGTCAGCGTAGTTCGTGAGCGAGGTCCAGCTTGCAGAACCTGGACATAGAAAGAGGCACTGTCTCGCACGTTCGAAACAGTGCCTCTCAACTTCCTTGCAGTGTCTTCTAGCGTTGCACTTTCGAACTCGCCTTGGACGCCGTGACAGGTTCTTCGCCCGATATCAATTCAGTGCGAATCACGCAGACCAACTGCTTTTTGTCTGTCAGCGACTTAGAAGGTACAGGCAACAGGTAGCTCTCTCCGGAACGCACCATGACGTCCGTTTCCCATTGAGCCGTGCCATCAAGTTTCAATTCCAGCGACAGGAACTCAGGGTTATCCGTCGCATTGACGACGATCTGACACGACTCGGCTCCAACGCGAATGCCGGCGGGCCGTTCCAGTAAGGTCGCCAGCACTGGTCTCGCGATGACTCGACTCTTTCCACTTTCACGCAGCTCTTCCAACTGGTGGATAGACACCTTTGCCTCACGGTTCATACCCACGACCACCGCGTGAGCGATTTCGTGATCGGTGAGCTCCGTAAAGCCATGCGACGCACCGTTCTTCGATGATCCCGATTTCTGAAGTTGTTTCAACGCATCGATTTCAACTTCATGCAACTGCAAATGCAGCTGTACGTGCTCTCCATGCGTTTGCTTTGCTGGTTGGGCCACCGCAACTGCGTCTTCCGGTGGCATGGGCAACGCGGGGAATTCGAATTGCCCGGCGACGCGAACGCTATTCTTGGAGTGCGTGACCTTAGCGATTTCAAACCAACTCGACAGTGGGTCCCCTTCGTCCTTCACCATATACTTTCGAATTCCAAGAAGCATCGAGTCCGCGCTTCGACGAGCTTCTTTCCCATCACCTTCAAGGGTGGCCTCCCAAACAAGGGTTGGCTGCTCGCCTGCGGAAACACTGACACTCATCGTATCGGTGGCATCGATTGCCTCTCTCGCTTCCTGCAGCCAAGTCTTGCGAGTCTCTGGCCAATCGATCGCGTCTTCGTGGAACAGCATAGTAAACTCACCAGTATCCATCTTTCTCCACTGCTGGGCCCATGAGTGATCTGACGTCACGTTTGCGTCATACTGCTCTAGCCATTTGTGGCCTTTCGGCGAAACCGACAGCAGCAAATTGCGATCGTCGACCACACGCAGGCGAATCAGGTAAGGACCAAGTGCGGGAATCGGCTCCAACAGGAACATCCCTGGCTTATCGTCCATCTGCCGCGCTGTCGGAAACAGTTCGCTTACGCGTTTGACCAAGTCCATTGGCTTTCGCGTTCGCACCAATAATCCGTCCGCTCCAATAACCAGTCGATGCTCGTCTCCTTCATCGCCGGGCTCGATCGTTTTACCCGTGTGATGCACCTCGCATCGAATGTTGCCCGCGATCAACTCGATTCTTTCAAGGTCAATCGCTGGCAGTTCCATTTGATTCACCGTTTCCTTCCACAGCAGAAGCATTGTTTGTGCATCTCCTTTCGAGGACTGATTGATCCACCGCGCCGGTCGCAGGACAAAGGCTCCTTGCGAGGACGGTAACTGGTTTGGATCAAACGGTTCATGGGCAGAACTACTGGGCTGGTGTACGTCCGAGGTTGAACGTTCTGCTGAGACTCTCAATCCAGTCGCTGCGACCGATGCACAGGCCATTAGGCATATTGCCAGTTGCCAACTTCTGCGGTCGTGTCGGGAAGTCGAGCCATCCTTTGCTCGTAACATGTCGATTCTCCTAAGTAAGTTTGTCGAAGTAACTGATAACAATCCTGGGTAGAACGGTTGCGGCTGCAATTGGTCTGCACGCATTGCCAACGCTGACAACACCCGCAGGTAATTCCGCCGACTACCCATCGCGTCGCTCGCAATACGATCCGCCAACACTTCTTGTTCAAGGATCAATCGATTTCGAAGCCAATGCGAAAGCGGATTGCAAAAATGAATCGCGGAATAGAAACAAGCCAATAGACGCCAGACATAGTCTCCATTGCGCACGTGCCCTAACTCATGAGCAAGAACGGCACGCATTTCTTCGTCCGTCCATGCCTGATGATCCTCGGGCAATAAGATCACGGGGCGCAACCACCCGGCTGTCGCCGCCGAATGCAGTTGCGTGGTGCTACGAACGTCAACCATTGGGACGCCAAGATCGCCAGCGAGTCGCTGGCACTCATCGTGCACTCGACCACCACGAATGGGCAGGCTTTGTCGTAAAAGCGAACACAGGGAAACTAATCCAATACCCTGTCGAATCAAGCACAGCAACGAAACTCCGGCTACTACCTGCATCCAAAAGCTTATCTGCCTTTTACCGAAAGCGGTGCGCCGTCCGTTCTCGCCCGTCGACTCAACAACGTCGAACTGCAAAGACTCCCAGTTCAACGCGAAGCCAGCTCCAACGGACTCCGTTTCCTCGTTAGAGGAGATGGTATCAAGCGAAATCTCGGGCGATGACGCCGGTCGTTTTGCGAAGCTGGACAGCCAAGTTGTCGTGAAGTTGGGAATTGGAAGAAACGCAAACAATGCCAACATCGCCAACAACACGATGGCCTGACGCACGAATCCTCCTGCGTTACCAGGTCGCAAGGCCACCAAGCAACGACACAGCAACCAGACAAGTGCAAGGACCATCAGGCCGTGAACGTAACTCAGCCCGATTCCTTCTGCGAAGATGCTCATGACTACTCGTCCTCCAACAGAGAACGAAGCGTCGCTTTTTCCTTCTTCGTCAGCTTCTTCGCCTGTAACAGATGAACCAGCATCTGCTCGCGAGAGCCATGAAAGACTCGTCGTACCAGGTCTCCAACCAAGTTCGTCGAAACGTCGCTGAACGAGCGGGTTGGCAGATAACGAAACGGTCGCTCCTTGTTGACTGGTTGCAAATACCCTTTTTCGACAAGGATCCGAACCAAATTCGCGATCGTGACGTAGGCCCTCTCAACCCCTTGCGACTCCAGGCGATCTCGCGCCTCCTGCGCAGTCTGCTCACCGTGCTCCCAGAAGATGTGCATCACCTCCAGTTCACGGTCTGTCAATTCCTTCGTTGCCGGTCGCGCCATTGCTTGACTCCTTATCCTTGGATCACAGTGAAACCTATCGGCACTTAAATTTGGTTAACCAAATTTGATTTCGCAAAGTAGATGGAAATCGATTCCATGCGTCAACACCAGTCCATACTGGCAAGCGTGCTGGCGGATGTGCCGCAAACTGAATGCGAGGATTGAAATTGGAGGTAAGAAGTCGCGCGTTTGATATTGCGCGTTGAACCGACAGCTAGCTAAGAATGCCGTCGATCACTCTTCCATGCACGTCCGTCAATCGAAAGTCGCGTCCTTGATAGCGATACGTCAATCGCTCGTGATCGATTCCCATCAGATGCAGAATCGTGGCTTGAATGTCGTGGACGTGGACTCGGTCGACGATCGAATTCACGCTGTAGTCGTCGGTCTGTCCGTAGGTCAGTCCGCCACGCACGCCACCTCCCGCCATCCACATCGAAAAGCAGTGACTATGGTGATCGCGACCGTAGTTTTTCGCCGTCATTTTCCCCTGACAGTAGACCGTGCGACCAAACTCGCCACCCCAAACGATCAATGTCTCGTCCAACATGCCTCGCATCTTAAGGTCTTGAATCAAAGCCGCCGTTGGCTGATCCACATCGCGACATTGCCCCGCAATCTGTTTCGGAAGCGAGCCGTGCTGATCCCAGCCTTGGTGGAACAACTGAATAAATCGAACACCACGCTCGGCCAGCCTTCGCGCCAACAGGCAGTTGTATGCGTAACGGCCTTGCTTCTTTACGTCTGGGCCGTACATCTCCAGTACATGCTTGGGTTCGTCTGAAGTATCTAACAGCTCGGGTACTGACATCTGCATTTGAAACGCCATCTCGTACTGAGCGATCCGCGTTTCAATTTCAGGATCACCGACATCATTCAATTTCATGGCGTTCAGCTGAGCCAGTTTGTCCAGCATCGAGCGACGCAAGTTGCGGTCAACTCCCGGCGGATCGTAGATGTCTAAGACTGGAGCCCCCTGGTTTCTGAACTTCACGCCTTGGTACTGCGAAGGCAAAAAGCCACTTCCCCAAAGCCGATCGTACAAAGGTTGCCCACCGCGATTTCCAGTCCCGCGAGAACTCATCGCAACAAACGCGGGCAAGTCTTGGCTTTCAGATCCCAACCCATAATTCAGCCACGCGCCGATACTCGGTCTGCCGGCGATCTGCGAACCCGTTTGGAATAGCGTGATTGCCGGATCATGGTTGATCGCATCCGTATACGTGGAATTGATCAAGCAGATATCGTCGGCGACCTGTCCTAGACAGGGCAGCAATTGACTAAGACGCATTCCCGACTGGCCGCTCGGCAGAAACTCGAATCGGGAGGGCACAACCGGGAACGACGCTTGAGCTGAACTCATCGTCGTTTTTCGGTCTGCCGGATAGACGGACTCGGGAACGTCTTCCCCAAACCGCCTCCCGAGTTCCGGCTTGTAATCATACAGATCAAGCTGGGATGGTCCCCCGGACTGAAACAGATAGATCACGCGTTTCACACGCGGTGGGAAGTGCGACTCCAATTTCCGTGCAGAATCGGACTTCGCCGCGGACGCCTCACTTCCAAGCAACGTGGCTAGTGCGGCGGTACCAAGGCTTGAGCCGGTCTGCGACAGGAAGTAGCGACGGTGAAGGGCTTGTGCTGGGGACATCCCCCCATTGTAGATCAAGTTCAGTCTCTGTTCGCCCTCCTGAAACGCCGCTCATTGATCGAGTTCGTTGAAGCCGCAACCTGTAAAGCTGGGTTGCCACAAGTGAACAATCTTCGCGTTGTTCGCAACTATCTCTCCGATCCCCGAAAAAGCGTGATCAACTTTGACCTTCGATATCGCATGTGTTGCTGACGGACGCCGAAAACACGAAACCAGATTGAAAGCTCGAAGAGATCCAAAGTGAACGTTAGCCAGATTGCCGACACATCCCCCAGATGTTCCCCCAAACACCAACGACTCGCTGGCCTCCCTAGTCTCGTCCGCCTAGCGATACTTAGCGCCGGTCTCCAACTAGCCGTAACGCCTCACGCCACTGCTCAGCAGATCGTGACAAACTTCGGAAAGAAGGTCACGTATGACCATGGAATGACCGTCTACGACACGATTGATCGAAACGCGGAAACCATCACTGAAGTGGACCGAGTTACTCCCGTCTCCGCGGAAGAACAGTTTCAAACCGTCCTGTTAGAGGGTACTAGCGGCAATCTATCCAACCCTGCAGCATCGTACGAGATGGGCTCGTTTGCAGAAGGCTCTACGACGTTCGACATGAAGACGAGCAGCTCCGTCTACTTCGAAGCCATGGAACAAGGATCGTTCGATCCCGAGACAGCACCCGACGGCGTATGGGACTATATGACCGCCTACAGTCACACGACGTCCACGTACTATGACTCGGTCAAGATCGTTGGGCCAGCAGATGAAACGGGCGACCCAACCGTTTTTCGTATGCACTGGCAAGCCAAAGCCAACAAACTGATCTTCAGCCAGTCAGCCCTGGAAATCAGTACCGACATCCCTAGCTTTGGCGACATCGACCTGGGAGGAGGTCTCTCGCGACTCGACAACGGCTACTTCACCAACGTGAACTACGAAGTGACGATGAACGCATTTGCGAATCAACAATTGCAGACGCCAACGTACTCAGTCGAAAAACTCGAGCCGTTCCTGCCACCGGTACAAGGCGATTCATTGCCGCTGGACGAAACGAAAAATCTGGACGACATCGACTTGATCTATGAAGTGCCTGCACAAGTAAACATACCGTTCGTTCTGCAAGTCGACTTAGCTGCGTTGATGGATGTGGAGTTATTCGTAACAAGCACTGCGACGCCAACCATTTTCTCGCGGCTGGATCTGACCCAGACATTCGACTCTGTTGCCTTCGACGTACTCGATGAATTTGGCAACGTCAGAAACGATGTCACGATCGAAAGCCAAATTGGAATCGACTATGCCGGAGCGGCTCCGACTGCCGTTCCCGAACCGTCCGGAGCACTAATGCTGCTGATCGTGATGACCGCCTTGGCAGGAACCAAGCGGTATTGCCGTCAGTCTTCTGAAGTCCGTGGCTGAGGCTAACGCAGGGAGTTTGATCACTCTTTGGTGACCGCCTCATCCAGATTCAAAATCAGCGACGCGACCATGGTCATGGCAGCGTGCTTAGCAACTCCGTACTGCGAATCACGAGGCTTCGCGCCAACGGAAAGCAACTGCTTGGCTGCTTTCTTGTCATGCTGGTACTTCTCAAGAAACTCACTGTGAGCTTCTAGTAACATGCTGGTTTCTGCCGCTTTTGGATCACGCCCCAGAAGCAGCAGAAAACCTCGCTCGATCGATCCGGTGACGGTGTCCGCTTGCAACATTCGTTCGGCCAAAAATCGGGAGGCTTCGACGAACGTAATGTTGTTCATCATCGTCAAAGCTTGCAGCGGAGTGTTGGTTCGTTCTTTGCGTACCACACAGACTTCTCGTTCGGCCGCGTTGAACGTTAGCATTGACGGCGGCGGAATCGTACGACGCCAATACGTGTACAACGAACGACGATAGAGATTCTGTCCCTCGTCTTGCTTGTAGGTGTTGTTGGAAATTGATCGCCAGATCTTGGGCGGCATGTACGGCTTGGCGGACGGGCCACCAACGTGTTCGTATAGTAGACCGCTCGCCGCCAACGCTTGATCTCGCAAGACAAACGGATGCAGTCGAAATCGCGGGCCGCGGGCGAGTAGCCGATTTTCGGGATCCTTGGCCAAGTGTTCGGGCGTCACGCGTGACGACTGTTGGTACGTGGCACTTTGCACGATCAGCCCCTGAATGAATTGCAGATCCCAA
>CAYQMZ010000266.1:0-8973 GCA_964418725.1 uncultured Pirellulaceae bacterium | reverse complement strand
CCTGTCGGTGACCTGCACAGCGGCGGCCTACAAAATGTCGTGTACCGATTGATAGTGAGGAATTTCTACATTCCAGTTGCGGTCTTTCCGCAGATCGGCTGCTAAAGCTTCGGCTGCCTCCTCATCTCCGTGCGTTAAAAAGACCTGCTTTGGCGAGTCGTCGAAGTTGTCGCTCCAACGCATTAGCCCTTGTCGGTCCGCGTGACCGGAGAAGCCATAGATGCGACGCACCGACGCGCGAACATCGCGCGACTTGCCGTGAATACGGACCGTTTCTTTTCCGTCGACGATCTGGCGGCCCAGTGTGCCCACGGCTTGGTACCCCACAAACAAGATCGTATTTCTCTTGTCCGAAATGGTGCGTTTCAGGTGGTGCTTGATGCGACCGGCGGTACACATGCCAGACGTGGACATAATGATGCACGAGCCTTCGACTTCATTGAGCTTCTTTGACTCATCCGTCGAACGCGACATGTGGAGTCCTGGAAACTTGAGCGGTGCAGTACCCGAAGAGATCAGTTCCCAAGTCTCTTCGTCCAAACAGTCGCGATGTTCGCGGAAGACCTTTGTGACATCGACGGCCATTGGGCTGTCCAGATAGACGTCGATCTTTGGGATTCGATTGTCACTGACCAATCGTGCGATGTGGTACATCACTTCCTGCGCCCGTTCGACGGCAAAAGTCGGAATGACCAGTTTGCCGCCAGCCTCGGCAGTGGCGTTGATGATATCCGCGAATTGTGTTTCCACGTCTTCGTCTCGGATTTCATGGTCGCGATCGCCATACGTCGATTCCATAATCAGCACGTCAGCGTGCTGAAGCGTTTCAGGATCGCGAATGAGCGGTTTATCGTCTTGACCAATGTCGCCAGAGAATACGATGGTGCGTTGCTCGCCATCTTCCGTGACTTTTAGTTCAAGGAAGGCGGAACCAAGGATGTGCCCGGCGTCATGAAACGTCGCCGAGATATCGTCGGTGACCTTGTGCGACTGGTGGTAGTCGATCCCCTGAATCAGCTTGATTGTGTCTTCCACATCGGTGATGTCGTACAGCGGTTCGATGGGGTGCCGACTAGTTTTCCCCTGCTTTTTGTGTCGTCGCTTTTTGTAGGCAGCATCTTCCTTCTGGATTTTTGCTGAATCCTTCAGCATGATCTCCAAAAGGTCCGCAGTTGGGTGGCTAGCGAAGATGGGTGATTTGAAGCCGGCTTTCACAACCTTGGGAATTAGCCCCGTATGATCAATGTGCCCGTGCGTGACCAACATGGCGTCAATCGAACGCGGTGAGACCGTGAAGTCGTGCCAATTTCGGTCCTTGTACTGGCGTTCCTGGAACATGCCGCAATCAATCATGACCCGGGAAGTCTTTGTCTCGACACAGTAGCGCGAACCTGTGACTTGGCGGTTTGCGCCCAGAAAATGAATCTTCATGAGTTTTTGCTTTCTATTCCGCTTGATGCAGTTGGCAGCCTGATTTCCTAATCGGCAACCCGCAGTAGTTTACGTAACACCCATTAGGTTGGTTGTAACGATTGGGAGGGTGTGCCACTATTCTCCGACTGGGTGCCTCTGACATGGATGATGACAGGAAGTCCAAGGCATTGGGGTCGACTTCCTTTCGTTTGAGGACATTGTGGGCTTTTGTTATGCCCGCGTGAAGCGAGTCGGATATCGCTGCTTGGATTGATGAGCACTTTGACCTTTGGGCGGTCTGATGTCTGATTATGTGTTTCGCGCCAGCATCTCGCGTGGCGTCGTTATCTTTGTTATTTCGTTTTTTGCGTCGACAGTCGTGGGGCAGGTCGTCTCTGTTACGAATCTTGCCAGTATTGGCCGTTCGGTCCAACGGTCTACTATCACGCAATACAAAGACGAACTTGTTTTTGCCGTTGGTGTAGACGACACGTTGCAACGTGAGATTTGGTCCTTCGACGGTATCGAGGCACGTCGCATTGCCGATGGCTTTGTTGGCGAATCGGAAATTGCTGTTGATGAATTCACTGAATTTCAAGGACGGCTGTATTTCAGCGGAAATCGCGGTGACGTCGGCAAAGAGTTGTATCGCTATGACGGGAATTCAGTGAGCCTTGCGGTTGATATCGAAACCGGTGTCGAATCGTCGTTTCCGGTCAACTTCCACACGCACAACAACGCCCTCTACTTTTCCGCGAAGACTGGCGACTCCTTCAACAGTTTGTGGAGATACGACGGATCAGAGGCTCAGCGTATCGCTCAATTTGATGATCCGCGAGCAAGTGTGGTTACCGGCGCAACGTTTCAGGGAGACCTGTACTTTGGAGCGGACGATGCAACCGCTGGCATGGAGCTATGGAGGTACGATGGCAGGGATGTTGAGATGGTCGCCGACATCAATTCCGGCCCCGGAGACTCTTATCCTCGTGAGTTCGCAGTAGTCGAAGACGCACTGTATTTCAAAGCCACGACGCCAAACCTGGGCCAGGAAATCTGGAAGTATGACGGCGAAGCAACGTCGCTTGTGGCAGACGTGAACCCGGGCAACGTATCGTCGGATCCTCGGCATCTGACTGAGGTCAACGGTGAGTTGATTTTCTCTGCCGTTTCACAACGCGTCCGAAGCGTGTTCATTTCTGACGGAGATGATTTAGAAAAGATCGTCGGCGGCGGAGGCCCAATTCCAATCGGCGACGAACTTTACACGATTCGAGGTCGACGCGAAGGTGGTACCGAGATCAACGACCTTCACGATTTAGATGGCAACTTCTATCGATCGACAGTTGAGTCCGCTGGGCCCTTCGTGACTTTTCAAGGGACACTGTTCTTTTCTTGTTCCTGCGACGAACGCGAACTCTATATGGTCGCTGCGGACGGCGACGTCAATGTGGACGGTGCTGTGACGGTTACGGACTTTTTGACCTTGGTCGAGAACTTTGGGCAGGATGGCAACTGGAAGCTTGGCGACTTTGATCGCGACGGCGTAGTTCTGTTTGACGATTTCCTAAAACAGTCCAAGAACTTTGGCGGGGCACCGATCAAGAAGTCCATCAGCGCCATTCCGGAACCAAACGCTGGAATGCTGATGCTAGTAGGTTTAGCCGTCGGAGCTGCATGTCGCCGCCGACGCCCGAATTAGGAATCGCATCTAACCAGGAACGACGGTGAAAGCGCCCGGAGTTTGCTTACTCGTTTTCAGATCGTCGACGGCGATCTGAAAGCGACTCGGCCCGACTCCGCTCTCGCAAGAACTCGGTCTGTAGTGTTCCCAGGTCGCCGCGGAATCGAAATCGGTCACCAAGCTCGGTCATCCACTTTTGGGCTGCTGTCTGGCCGATTAGTTTCTCAAGCTCGGCATTGCCGAGCTTCGAGTCTTCCTTGCGTGCAGACCGAATCGCGTCCATTTGCTCGTCCGTCAGTGAAACAGACTGAGTGAATTTCTCGTCCTCGATGGCATACGGTCCGAGAAACTGAAGGCTGATTTCTGTGAGGCGATCGAATTGGTCGTCTTCCAGCAACACTCGGAAGATTCGCTTCGACAATTCGGCCCGCTGTTCAGAACTAGCAGCCGAACGCCGTTGCCTGTTACGAATTCGCCCAATTCTCTGAGCTCGCAGATCTTCTCCGAAAGCCTCTAAGAGTTTTCCCTGTGAAGCTGTGATGTCCAGCTCACGTTGCACATCGCCGGTCGACATCAGAATCAAGCTGATGTCTAACAGACCTCGCCGCCGGCTTCGGTCTTGCTGCGGCCGCTGTCCCCACGCCACGGATGTACCGGCCAGCAGTACTAAAATCAGAAGCTTAAATTTCAAAGTACCAGATGCGTAGCTAAATGCTTGAGTAGTTGCGTTTTGAATTCGACCGTGAGCTGCCATCTTGTTCCTCACCCTTATTGAGCCGTTTGGCTGTTGCCAGTGTCTAGCCGCGTTGTCGTAATGGCACTTGCCCGACTACGCATCTCATTCAGTATCGGCTGTAACTCTTTCGTACCAATCGCGTAGGTTGCCACTCGGCTTGCCCGAGCAAGCGTAACGCCCAACAGGTGACCGTTCAGGTCAACCACTGGTCCGCCACACGACTGAGGCTTGATCACCGCATCAACCTGGAAGGCTGATTCGAATCCGTCGCGACGTCGACTGATTGGACCGCTCATCTGCCAGTTATCAAACAGTGGAAAGAAGATATCCATTTCCGCCAACAAGCGGACGTTGAATGTTGTTTCCTTCTTGCTGCGAATCACAGTGATCGGAACTTCGTCTCCAGCTCGGTACTCGTTCAGGGTGTTGATGATATCACTGAACTCGTCGACTTCGTTGCCAGCCACGTTGACGATAACGTCGCCAATCGCCATGCCGGCCTGCTCGGCGCCGCTACCTTCGAACACTGCTTCGACGCGGAGGATTGGACTGTTTTTTGCCAGTCGCACTCCCATGCGAGCTGGGATTGGGGCGATTTCTCGAGGCGGAACAGCAATCACGCCGATGCTATCCACGTCGCCGCCATTTTCTGGCAACACAACGACACGCCCGGAATCCAGCGACGACATGTTCCATATCGGAGCCGAAAGATCGTTGGCCGCCACCTGCAATAGAGCCAAGTCATAGCCGTCGTCCACGGACACAATCTTTGCATCACGTCGCGTTCCATCTGGCATGCGACAACGGATGTCGTCGTCATCTTCTAGGCGACTTGCCTTGGTCAGAATGAGGCCGTCCTGATCAACAATGGTTCCCAAGGCCACGCGTCGTCCGTCGACGTAGACCCGAACAGTCAAGTCATTGACGTAGTCGGCGTTCGAGTCGCGGTAACGATCATCCGATTCGCGAAGAGCCTTCACCACCACGTGTTTCATAAGCGGACCGCGAACATAGTCACGCCGCTGTAGTCTGTCTGCCACTTCATCGAGTTCGTCAATTTCGATGATGTCTTTGGTAAAGTCCGAACGCCAATGGAATTCGTTACGAACGAGCGACTTGATGGGAGCATCTTCTTCATCGAGATCGAACTCCTCAACGAGTCGTTCGAAGACTCGACGGTGGTAATCCGTCTTCATTTCTTCCTTCTCTAGCACGCCGTCTTGGTCGGCGTCTAGCAATGAAAGAAACTTGCTGGGTACCGGAACGGGATAGACTTTGCTGTCCATCATGCGGTCCCATGCCTCGTGGTAGGCGCCGGACGGCACGTGCAGATTTTCGGTGACGTCTGAGGCAATGCGACTGTGGATACCAATCACGCGTCCTTCCAAGTCGAATAGCGGACCGCCTGAGTCGCCGCCCATGATTGGGCAGTCGGTTCGTATGACCGTCGATCGAACGTCGATGACGCGTCCTAATCGAACGGGCGGTGCACGATTGATATCGAATCCGCCGGGGTGTCCGACAGCCAAGCACCAGTCGCCTGGTTCCGCTGCTTCATCTTTGTCGGCCAGGGGAGCATATGGCCATTCAAAGTCTTCCATGATCTTGGCGAGAGCGCCGTCTGCAGAAGTGTGAAGCCCCAACGACATTGCTCGAGTCAGCCTGCCATTGGGAAACTTGACTAGCATCTCCTTACCGGGTTCGCTGACAACGTGAGCGGCAGTCAGAATGTAACCGTCTTCACTAATGACGACTCCGCTGCCCATCGCGTTACCCAGTTGTAACGCAACCGTGCACTCGCGAGCTTTCTTGGCCACGGTGATCGCGGCTTCTTGAATCTCCAGTAAATCCTCTCGTGACTCGGGTGATCGTTTCTCTAGAGCGGATTGGGAGTCTGCCTGAACCGCGGTTCCTAAGCTGAGCGATTCGCCAGCAAACGGGAGATCGAACTGGCCTGATGGAACATTGAAGTTCGCTGGCAAGTCGAAGTCTTGACCGTTTGCATCGCAAAGAATTGCGGTGCTGCAAACAAACGAAAGGAAGAGCGACAGCAGGAAGCTGGTTCGCGATGTCATAGGCAGGTCTCCATGACGACCGTAATGATCGAGCGCCGAAAGTTCAGACTCACACATAAACGCAATCGATCGGGCCGCGTCCACGTGAATCCATATGACCAAGTTTAGCCAGTTGGCCGTATTAAGACCAACTTCTGTCGCCTGAAACCATTGCGGTGAATTGACTTAGGTCGCTTAATCGATCGGGTCACCGTAGGCTTCGCGTTCGAAATGATTGTCGCGATACGCCCGTTTTCCCTGCATCCATACGATCAGAGAACTCAACAGATAGGCTGGACCGAAGAGAACTCCCCATCGCTGATACTGCCGAACATGAACCCATTCGTGTTCACGACACTCTGCCAGCAACTCTGGATTTTGGCCCAAAATCGTATGCCCGAATGTAATCGCGGATACCCACGGTCCGCAGCAGTAGTACAAGAACTTGTTGGTTGCACCACCGTAAAACTCCAGAGCGCAACCGCGTAGCTGACACTTGCCGCCCGTCAGGCAACCAACAGATCCGACCAGCAGACCGAAGAGCGTGTACGGCAGAGCCCAAAGCACCGAACCGGCGAATAAGACGCGCCTGAAGGTAAGTAGCCAAAAGCCTTGATGCATTGGTTCGGTCTCGATGCGAGCCTACCGTTCAAACTTTGGACAGCAAGTTGCGGACGGCCTCGCCGATATCGGACTTCGCCATCAGGCTCTCACCAACCAAAATCGCGTCGACATGATTGTCCGCCAGAAGTTTCACGTCTTCCGGTAGATGGATGCCACTCTCGCCTACGACCAGATGGTCTGACGGAATTTGCTTTCGAAGTCCAATCGTATGTTGCAGATCCGTTTCGAATGTACGCAGGTCGCGGTTGTTGATGCCAATCAGTGTCGCACCTGCCTCAATGACTCTCGGCAGATTGCTTGGCTCGTAGAATTCGACCAGCGGAGTCATACCTAACTCGATCGCTTCGTTGTGTAGCTTTCGCAGATTGCAATCGTCTAGACACTCCGCGATCAGCAACACAGCATCAGCGCCGGCAGCGCGTGCTTCCACCAACTGGTAGCTATCTAAGATGAAGTCTTTCCGCAGTAACGGAATATCGACTGCCTGTCGGATTTTGCGGAGGTAGTCCAAGCTGCCTTGAAAGAAATGTACGTCGGTCAGCACGCTGATGCAGGTTGCTCCCGTCGCAGCGTACGTCTTGGCAATCTCGACTGGATTGAAGTCTTCGCGGATCACGCCTTTCGACGGACTGGCCTTCTTTACTTCAGCGATCAGTTTGATGGGGCCCTCGGCCGCCAACGCATCAAAGAATGATCGGACCGGTGGAGCTGTTTCCAGTTGAGTCCGCAATTCGTCGAGGGGCAGCGCAGCCTTTGCGGCAGCAATTTCTTCCCACTTCTTGTCGACGATTTTGTCCAGGACAGTAGCCATGAAATTGCCTCTTAGGCTTAATGCCGGAAATGTCGCCGGCCGGTGAAGATCATCGGCAAGTTGTGTTCGTTGCAAGCGTCGATGACTTCTTGGTCGCGTCGAGAACCACCGGGCTGAATGAACGCGATGACCCCAGCCGAGGCTGCTTCGTGGATTGAATCGGGGAACGGGAAGAACGCGTCGGATCCGAGTACAGAGCCTTGGCCGCGATCTGCAGCTTTTCGGATCGAGATCTTTACGGAGTCAACGCGGCTCATCTGACCGGCACCAGCACCCACGAGCGACTGATCGCGACAGAGGACAATCGCGTTGCTCTTCACATGACGCACGACCGCCCAAGCAAACCGCAATTCGGCCATTTGCTCGTCCGTTGGCTGAGCATTCGTGACGACCTTCCACTCGCTGTAGATGTCTGGGTTGGCATCGGTTTGCTGCACCAACATTCCGCCATCAATGCAGCGATAGTGAGTTGCTTGTGGCGGAGTTGCCAATGAGCCAACCTCAAGCAGGCGAACGTTCGATTTCCATTTCGGTTTCGTGGTCAGTATCTCAACCGCTTCTTTGTCAAACGATGGAGCAACAATGGCCTCGACAAAAAGCCCCGGCGTCGCCAAGTATTCGGCTGATGCCGCGTCTACGGGCTGGTTAAAACCAAGGATCGAACCGAAGGCGCTGGTGGGATCCCCCTCCATCGCCTTTTTTGTTGCTTCGCCAATGGTGTCCGCCGACGCGGCACCACACGGATTGCTGTGCTTGATGACCGAGACACCAGATAGGGGCAGACTGCGGGCAATTGCCAACGCTGCGTCCGCATCCAATAGATTGTTGTACGACAGTTCTTTGCCGTTTAGCTGCTTGGCGGAAATCAGATTCGAACCGTGGCTAACGCCGGTCTGCTCGTAGAGTGCGGCTGCCTGATGTGGGTTCTCACCGTAGCGAAGCACAGCCCGCCGCTTTAGTGATAGAGCCATGGACTCAGGGAAGTCCGATGCTTCTTTTGCTTGTTCTTGAGATGTATCGCTTTGGTTCCGGAAGTAATCCGCGATCGCGCGATCGTAGTCGGCCGTGTGGGCAAACGCGGCAGAGGCTAATTGGAAACGCAACCCTTCCGAGGTCGTCTGTCCATCTTGCAATTCACTCAAGATAGAACCGTACTGCGAAGCATCCGTTGCGATCGTCGTGAACTTGTGATTTTTGGCCGCAGCTCGAACTAGCGTTGGTCCGCCGATATCAATTTTCTCGATGGCTTCAGGGAGTGTGGTTTCGGGCTTCGCAACCGTTTCTTGAAACGGATACAAGTTGACGACCACCAAGCCAAAGGTCTCGATACCATGCTCTTGGATACCGGACATGTCGTCGGGGCGGTCGTATCGGCAGAGGATTCCGCCGTAGATCTTGGGATGCAACGTCTTAAGCCGGCCATCCATCATTTCGGGAAAGTTTGTGTAGTCCGAAACGTCCCTGACGGGGATACCGGATTCGGCAAGATGCTTTGCCGTGCCGCCAGTACTGTAGATCTCGATCCCAAGTTCGTGCAGTCCAGCAGCGAACTCACGAAGTCCCGATTTATCACTGACGCTAATTAAAGCACGCTCGATGCGTGGTGACATAATGCTTCCCCAATTGACCCGAAAGAAGCACTCAGGTGTAAGGG
>CAYQMZ010000265.1:3280-8975 GCA_964418725.1 uncultured Pirellulaceae bacterium | reverse complement strand
TCCGGCCGCCTGTAGCCACGCCAAATACTTCACCTTGACCGGCAAGATGAACATCAGCATGAATTCAAAGTTAGGGTTGAACGTGGCGAACGCCAAGAAGATCGTCGCGTACATGTAAGTGCCGGTAATGGGAGCACTTGGCACTAGCAGGCCGGCCAAGACATTCAGGAACAAACCCAAATACACGAACGAACAGAACCGCACGGATCCCCATGCCTGTTCTAGGAAGTTGCCCATCATGTAGAGAATGTAGAAATAAAAGATGGCGAAGAACGGATGGCCTGCGGGAGCGACCAAGATGAAGGTAAACAGTCGCCATACCTCGCCTTTAAAAACCCGATCCCAAACGAGAACGACTCTTTGGTCGATGGCGGGGTTGAACTGAGCTCCAAGCCAGTAGGCGGCTTGAGCAGCTACCAGCAGCATTGGCAAATTGGGGGCGGCAATCGGACGAACGATCCGATCTAGCCAGCCTAAGATTCTCTGTGTTGGAAATCGCATTGCCGAATACCTGGCCCTTCAGTTTGTTCGATCCGCCCGAACCGCACTCGAACGACATTGTCGCTGGACAGCCTAAGTCCAGTGAGTGACGTTCACGTTGCCTGCTCCTACAGCCAGCGGGTCACTGCACGCGGTGCCACCTTGGCCTGACGCGCACGCTCGAGTCCGCATCTTAACCCTTCCATTTTCCCGTAAAAAAACGGGTTCATTCACACTGCCGCCGATTGGATTTGCACGAATAAGACGGAATGTCTAAATTGGGTTCTTCGAATCTGTCAGGGCGAAAGGAGTAGAGTATGAAGACGCAGTTCTTCGTATCGTGGATTGCAATCGTGGCGTTGGCGTCATTTGGTTGCAATAGGGGTAGTTCGACGGTCGATCAAACTCCGTCGTCGACCACCGTTTCAGACAATCAAGAACGAGTGTCCCAGATTGATGGACACGTTACGTCGACAGGGCAGGACGCTTCGGAGTCGCACAGTTACTGGCAGCCGACGGGGTCGAATTCGGCTGGATTTACCTTCGAAAAGCCAATTCGTATCAAGGCCGGCGGTGAATTCGTAACAGTTGAATCTCCTGGTTTCGCATGCCCCACGCTAGCGGACGTTGACGGGGATGGTGACCATGATCTAGTAGTCGGGCAGTTCAACAGCGGGTATATGCAGCTTTGTCTGAACACGGCAGGGCAGGGGGCACCTCCAGAGTTCGTATCAGCAGACTGGATCCAGTCTGGAGAACGGCGAGCGGTCGTTCCGGGCGTCTGGTGATGCACCAGTTCGACGCCACAGTTTGTGGATTGGAATCAAGACGGAAAACTCGACATCCTTTCGGGCTGCTATTGGACTGACGACGCGCCGGGGGCTCACCTGCAAATTCTCCGAGGTAAAGGTGACCTGAACTTCGCGAAGGCGAAACCGTTGACGGGTATCAGTGGGCAGCCGCTTCAGAACGTTGAAGTGCCCGAAGGTGCTCAGGCTGAGACTAAAGCGATCTGTACGGAACAGCATGCCGTCGATTACGATGGCGATGGTGACCTGGATTTGGTCGTTGGCTGCTTCGGGCCAGAGTTCTTTTACTACGAAAACGAAGCCGAAGCTGGTGGCAAGAACGCGATCGTGGACAAACCCATCGAGCTGCCGATCAAATCAACGGGACACCATTCGTCTCCGCACCTTGTGGACTGGGACAACGACGGAGATCTCGATCTGCTGTCAGGATCTGATCAAGGTGGCGTACTGCTTTCTGTGAATACGGGGACGCGCGAAGAGCCTGTTTGGTCGCCGTTTCAGGAGCTTGTGGCACCCAGTGGAAAACGAGAGCAGTCATCGCTGGACGGTGAATTTCAGATGGGCGTCTCGACGCGTGTTTGGGCTACCGACTGGAATGGTGATGGTCAGCTCGATTTGCTGGTGGGCGACCAAGTTACGTTGAGCCAGCCGGCAGATGGCATCAATCAGGAAGAGTGGAAGTCGCGTCGAAAGGAAGACGAAGCCAAGATGACCAAGCTTTCGGAAGAGATGTCTGGCTTCCAGCTTGAACTGCAAGAGTTGGCCGAAGCAGGCAAGGAGCCCGAGGGAGAATTGGCCGAACAACTGCAGGAGTACAGCAAGAAGATGAACGAGATTTACAATGCTCGTTCGGAATACGATGCCTCGAAAACGACTGGGCATGTTTGGTTGCTGATTCGCAAGCCTACAACTGAAATGCAGTTATCCATGCACGGAGATTTGCTTCGGTAGTCAGTGAAATATCAATCTGACACGTAATTCAGTAGTAACATGGAAACGGCGGCCGGCGATCTCGGTCGCCGTTTTTCTTATGTTGGCTCTTGGCTGAGTGAAATGGCAGACTGCTTCGTTGTCCGCTCGCCTACCGCATACATGGCTGTCGCAATCAGTAATGCCACCAGGACCAGCGGCAAAAGCGGGACTCCCAGAGTTTCGACGATCATCGGATTGCCGACAGCGACAATGTAAATGACGCCGGTCCACAAGTTGGTCGTCGACCTCGGAAGAAAACTGCGCATGGCGCAGCCGGCTACAAACAGAATTGCCAAGTCGTAAAAGTAGAAATGGGGACTCAGTAAAACCGTCCCTATGATCGCTGCCAGGCAGAATCCATCTTGGCTTATCTTGGGCGGTTCATCGTCAGCGTGATTTCGATTCCACGCGGCGGCGTTGGCGATGATGAACATCAGGCACGCGATTCCGCTCCCGGCAACCAGGTACATCGCCCAGTAGACAGATCGATCTGCTCCGCTGAATGGCTGTAATACGCAGCCAAGATTCTGAGCCAATGCTGAACTGTATCCAATGTTCTCGTGGTAGCTTCCCGCCTCCAAGACGACTCGAGCGTAGTCGGCCCAAACTGAAATGGGCACGACTGAAAGCGACAGCAGAAATATTGCCCCTGCGCTCAGGGCCGATCCCATTACGAATCGCCAACGACCACTAAGGCACATAATCACCAGAATGACTGGCACCAGCGTGGGCTTCCAAATGCACAGTCCGAATACTGCGCCGGCTTCCCAATCACGCTTTCGTCGAGCCAGGACGAAGGTCCCCAGCAGGATTGCCAGCCAAAGCAGACTCTTCTGCGTCATGACGATGCTTTGCATCACCGGTGGGAACATTAGCAGAGCGATTGTGTGGATGATGGGAGAGTAAGGTCTGTTCGAATCCCAGGCGTTTGCCAGTAAAAACGTAATTGGAAACATCAATGCGAGAACGCCCAGCCACAGGAAGCAGGCGACGCGATAGTCCAGTGACGACAAGCCGCAGAAGTTGGTGTACCAAGCCGGAGGATAGACCATTGGGAAATAGGAGGTCGCATTCCACCGAAACCCAACAACGGACTCGTCGTGTTGAAGCTGGAACGTATAGTCCGAGTCGTATAGCTGCTGTACGTTCCCGCTTGCGATGACGTAGCCGCCAAGCCACTCTTGCAGAAAGTCGCCGCCCAGGCTGGTGGGCAACACGTCAGCACTTGTACGAAAATTGGCACCGAACATGCCGACGGCTGCGATTGCGACGCCAGAGATCAGCAAAGAAATAAAAGCCCCACGAAGGGGCGAGTCGCTCGACAATTTTGTAGTCGGTGAAGTTGCTAGACCTGCTGCGGTTCGACCCGTGTCTACCAAAGTTCGGTCCTCGGATTCTTACTGCACCGTGCCGCGTGGCCGAATCCGGCTAGAGTCGCCGCCAATCATCGGCCAAAGATACGACGCCATGAGAGTTTGCAGGACACGGAATCCTTTGAGTGTCCCGTATGCGGTTTAGTACGACTGCTCCGTCTTGTCCGTTTTCTGAGTGACAATCGCGGCACGTCGTTTGGCGAACTCTTCGATGTTCAATTCCGGGCTGGATTCGTCCCTGCGTGGTTGCTTCGGTGGAGCAACCTGCGGCTTTGGTTCCGGTGTTGGGGAGCCAAACGTGACCTCGCGGTCAAAGAACTGCGTCGACTCTTCCGTCGCTAGTCGCATGTTGGGGTGATACGACTTGACGATGACACGGAAAGTGTGTGTCCCCGGTTTCGTTGCCCTTGCCCGGACGGTGTAGCTGACTTTGTGGTCTGCTGCCAAGTCGGCAAGGGGTTTGAAGTAAATGTGTCCGCCTTTGATGTGGGCGTTGCCTTCGACATCCACGGCTTCAAGTTCTGGAGCACATACCGCAATGATCTCAATCTCACGAGCGGTATCCGTTCCCTGATTGACGACTTCGATTCCGTACTCACAGGTGGTGCCCAATGCTTGGGGCCCGACGGGGTCCACGACTCGCAGTCGCAGATCGGCGCTGATCATCGCTTGCGTCTCAACGGCTGACTTGGCCGAAAGATCGTCCGTGTTGCTGGCAGTTGCTACAATTTTGTGAATGCCACCACGAGCGATCTTTAGTCGCACACGGTAGTCTTGCGATTCGCCAACTGGCAATTCGTTGGCAACCCAAGAGACGCTGCCTTCTGTAAGGACAGGGGCAAGCAGGCCAGACTCGTACTGAACACCAGGCGGCAGTTCCAGGCTCACCAGAACATTCTTGGCAACGGCGTTACCTTGGTTTGCCACCGTAACTTGATAGTCGGTGAAAGCACCAGCGTATTCGATGTCGGAGCCGGTGACGTTGATCGAAAGTTCGCCACGTCGGCAAATGAAATCGCTCTTGTGCTCGTCATTTAGGCCAAGCGATCCTTTAACCGAGGTGCGGATGCTGTGTTTGCCGACGCTCTTTGACGCCAATTCGAGTGTGGCTGTTCGCTTGCCGCCGGCGGGAATTGTTCCGAGGTACTCGGACTCTAAATGTCGGCTGCCAGAATGAATGTCAAGGACGACGTCGTTGGCGTCACCGGTGCCTGGATTCTCAATCAGCACCTGCCATTGTCCGGTTTGGTTGTAGACGACACTGTCGGGGCCGCTTACGTCGACTGACAGGATTGGCTCTTGGATCGTAATCTGCTTGCGTGTTTTGGCTGGCTGCACTGCAATGTCGACGTGCAGTTCAAAGCCTTTTCCTGCTGTGGGGGTCAGGTCCAACGTGAGCTTCTGCTCTCCCCGTGCCGGAACGTGTTCCACCGACCATCTGAGGTCCTGGGATTCCGTGGCGACTAGTCCGATTGATGAATCGTAACGATCCAGTTTGACCCAAGCGGGGATGGAACAACGTACTTGGACGTCGCGGGCGTCGAAGTTGCTCTTGTTGTTAAGGGTGATCTCATAGCGTGCCGACTTGCCAACAATCAGGGTGTCAGGGCCGACGGTGCGAACGCGCAATTGAGGCACGTCGCTATCGAAGTGAACATCACCAGTGACGGGGTTCGTTGTGGTGAGGGTGGCACCAGGCTGCACGGTTAGTTGTGTCCTGAGACCCGTCGGTGATCCCATCCCGGCAGGTGCATTCACCGTCATCAAATCAATCAACTCGACTGAATTGACATCGTTGTTCGTCTGAACATCTTGAGCGGCCGGAGTGGCTCGTGTCCCAACAGGTGGCGCGACCTGCTGGCGAAGCGGTTTTGAGACGCTATATGAGTCGGGGCGTGCGTTGATGCGACGGTCGGTGACCGGTGGCACGGGAAGTTGTTGTTTCTGTTGGGCAGTTGCAGATTGCGGCGTCAGTTGGTCCAGAGGGGCGACCTGGGGAGCGACGCGCTGCTGCCGTTGTTTTGGGGGAGTCTTGCGCGGTGACCGGCTGAATGCGGGTTC
>CAYQMZ010000265.1:0-3270 GCA_964418725.1 uncultured Pirellulaceae bacterium | reverse complement strand
TAGGGAGGGTGACCTGCTTGGAAACTGACGGATTAACGATCAGGATCTGTTTGCCGACGCTGCCAGATTGTGCTGGACGAATCACCGACTGACTCCGCCTGGTGAATTCAGGCATCGAGGGCGGAGTCAATTCGGGGAAAGTTGGTTCCGCGGCCGGCAGCATAACGCTGCCGGCGGCGAAGAAAAGACATAGCGCGAACGTAAATCTCATGGCTGGGTCCTGCCAAAATGGTCAAGTCATGGATCGCGGCGAAACGACCGGACGAGATTTCGAAAATCGAAATGCGATACGACGCTTATTTTTTGTCAGTTGTTGTGGTCGCGCGGCGATCTGCAACAACTGGGATTTCAGTGCTTGGTACGCTGTGAACTGCAACCGGCTCAGACTCGCCGGTGTAGTCCATCTTTCGCTCCAGCTTGCCGTCGGCGTTCCAGTAGAACCATTTGCCGTCAAGCTTGCCGTTGTCGTACTGACCGTGGATGGCCTTCTGACCGTTTTCGTGCCACCAAGACCACTGCCCGTGTCGCTCGTCGTTCTTGAACGAGCCTTGAACAGCTTGCTGAGTGTTCTCGTGCCACCAAGTGAATTCGCCGGAGCGAATTTCGTGCTCGAACATGCCTTCGAATTTCTTCTGGCCGTTTTCGTACCACGAAGTGAATCGACCGTGACGCTCTGGCGAGCCCATCTTCTCGTATGCTACAGGCTTAGTGGACCACCAATCGTCGGCGTCCTTGGCGGTGTATGTCTCGTGCAGGAACATGCCTTCCCACTTGACGACACCACTTGGGTATAGGTCTTGCTTCATCGCAAGTTTGCGACCGTCTTGGAACGTGTCATTGACAAGTTCTTTGCCATCAACGTCCCACATCTTGTAGGTGCCGTCGATCAGGCCGTTGGTGTAGGAGATCTCTTCACGTAGTTCACCACCTGGGTAGAACCACTTGGCTGTTCCGTGAAGTTGCCCTTCAACGTAATTCCACTCGCTTGCAGTGCGACCCTGTGCGTCGGTGACGGTCCATGCGCCGTGCAATTGGCCGTCTTTGAATTCTGCTTGCGAGATAAATGGAGCTTCGAATTCAGTGAAGGGAAGCTCGTTCAGGATGTTGGCGTCACCCCAGTTGATGACTTTTCGCCAAACGCCGTCACGCTTGTTGTTCTGGTACTTGCCGGAAGCGACTTCTTCTTCGGTGACCGAGAATGATCGCCATTCGCCGTGCTTTACGTAGTTACCTTCTACGTCAAGCGTCACCTCGCGGCGAACCTTGACGCGTCCGTCTTCGTAACGCTCTTCGATGACTTCGATCGGAGCATTTTCGTCGACGGCGACAGGTTGATTACTTTCGATGCTGTCCGCGTGTACATTTGCACCCGCGAGCGCTAATAGCAGCACAATGCTGAGCTTGATGGAGGTACGCACTATTTCGTTCCTGTGATTTCGATCTGACTTGAGGCGCGCGGGTAAGCGCGACGAACATAATCGTTCATCCGCTTCTTCGGCGGGATGGACCAAGTCGATACAGAAATCTCAACGGGCGCGATTCTAGCCGTACGGCCTGGAGGTTTCCCCTAGCCGGCAGAGTCTCACAGATTACTGGTTCCGAGGTGGCTACGACGCCGTGCTATCGCCGATCGCGTTCGGGTACCGTCGCAGGATGAAGGCGACTGCGATTCCGCAAGCGATGGCACCCGCGAAACATGCGATCGCCAAATTGATGCGACCAAAGATGAGGTGTCCGATCGCGGGCAGCGTGCAGTACACAATTCCCGAGGCGGCCAACGCACCGAGGATACTGGTGCCAAGATTTTTGTCGGCAGAAACACTCGGCTCCATGGCCGCGATCGGTTTCCAACCGGGGCCGCCTGGTCGGATTTTTCGATAGAAGTTACGCAGGGTCTCTTCTTTTTCCGCAGGTGTAATCAGCGTTACAACCAGCCAGGTCGCGATTGTTGCGAAGGCGACGATGGCCATCTTTTCTTCTTCGCGAAAGCCAAAGCCGCCGCTGCTTAGCCAGGTGAAATATGCCAGGGAGGCCAGCATTGCTACGATTTCGCTCCATGCGTTTATTCGCCACCAGAACCATCGAAGCATAAAGACTAGGCCGGTACCGGCGCCAAGTGCGGCCAGCATCTTCCATGCGGAGTCGACGGACATGCCTTGCATGAAGTAGCCGAAGACCACTCCGACGGCCAAGATGAATACTGAGATCAGCTTGGCGGCGTTGGCCAGCTGTCGGTCGGTCGCATTCTGCATAAACAGTGGTTCGACGAAATCGCGAACTAGGTAGGACGCGCCCCAGTTCATCTGTGTGCTCATGGTGGACATGAAGGCTGCAAAGAAGGCGACAATCATGAGACCGGCGAGTCCTGGGCCACAAAGTTCTCGCATGACCATCGGAAAGCCGACCCCAGGGTCGTAGCCGTCACTGGCGATGTAGTTGGCTCGAATCTCGGGATACATGGCTAATGCCACAAAGGAAATCATGATCCAGGGCCACGGGCGGATGCAGTAGTGGGCAACCTGAAACCAGAGCGTTGCGAGTACTGAATGACGTTCGTCTTTGCATGAGGCCATCCGCTGTACGACGTAGCCGCCGCCTCCAGGCTCGGCTCCGGGGTACCAAGTGGCCCACCATTGCATCGTGAGCATGATTAAGAATACGTGCAGTAGCATCCAAGGGCCCGGCGTAGCCTTACGAATGGATGCAAGCAGTTGCTTGGTGCTGGTGGCTAAGTCGGCCTCGCCATCGGTAGGTTCGGAGGCCTGTGTTCCGGTGAGTTGTTCGACGGTCGTGACGTTCGTTTCAATCGCGTCAATCACGGCTGGCGAGAGCGTGTCACCTTGTGCGGCAATAAATTCGCGTGCGGCGGTGATTGCTTGTTGTGCTTCCGCCTCTGGCGTTTGAGCCTCGGCGGCAACGCTTGCGGTCGGGCTCGTGCTGAGTTGTGGGAAGAAGTCGAAGGCTTGTCGATCACCAAAGTTGGTTTCTACCTTCTGCTGAAGGGCCTCGATGCCACCAACGTGGTTTACGGCCACGACGGCTAGCCAAATGCAGCCGCCCATTGCCATGCAAAACTGGATGACGTCAGCAATGGCGACACCCCACATGCCGGATAGTGTGCAATAGACGCCGACGACGCACATCATGCCGATGATGGTTGCCCACGAGAGGGTCAATTGATTCCAGAACGGCCCGCCGTCAGCAAAGGGTGCCGATTTGAAGAAGATCGTCTCCTTCAAGACGGTTAACATGGCTCCGATGACCCAACCG
>CAYQMZ010000264.1:0-8995 GCA_964418725.1 uncultured Pirellulaceae bacterium | reverse complement strand
ACCAGCCCATTGATTCGGTTAGCATCGCCGCGTCCTCATCAGAAATCACGGCGACCGCCTCGCTGGGCTCGGTGTCTTCTTGGTAGAGCTGTTCAAGAATCCGCAGCATGTCGCGGTCCGTGGAGCTTACGTGGCTCTTGCGATCTTCGGATGTCGCTTTGGCGTCTTCTTCTTGGATTACCTTGCCGATTGCTTCCAGGTCCGTTCGAGCTTTTTCAGGACCCTGCAGCTCCGCCACGACTACAACGTTCTTTAGTCGTTGCCCAATCGGCCCGGAACTGGTGTCGATGTTTGCCAGTAGATCATCATTCGAAGTGGGCAGCATCGAGGCGGCGCCGACAATGTACTTGCCCTGAAACTCCGTCACCGCATCGCTCATCTGCGGTCCGATTTCTGCCTCGTGCTCCGACAGAAAAAGTGTGACACCGCTGATGATCATGACGGTCGCAACGATGGCGATCCACGCAATGTAAGATCGAATGCGAACCGGCCTAGGAGAGTTTGTTTCGCCTGTGTGTTCGCTTGTAGTAGTTGGCGCGGTTGGAGGTTCTTGCATCGATTGGTTTCAACCAGAGGTGCATCGATCGTCGACCGGGAAGCTGTGTGTTTACGCCGTGGAACCGTCGGCCAACAACGGAACCAACGGCTTTTTCCCGGCAAGCGTTAGACAATCAAGGTTTTGGGCTCGGCCGTTTGAAGTGTACCACAGCAACCCCGCGCGTCCGCATTTGTGAGGTGACTACACCATCTGCCTATTCCTTCGTCCAAATGCGCGTATTCAAATCCAGCTCATTCACGATGTCGAGGAAGGCTCTCACTTCCTGATCCATTCGTTGGAGTTGTGTGACTTCATCAGCGGGCACCGATGACTTGGGCTCGAGGTAGCTAGACGGATACGGGATCGCCATGAAGAGACACGAGCCCTTGAACGCCAAGCGTATGTCTCTCGCGAACCGTCTTTGGGTATCCATGATTCGTCGCATCATCGCTGGGCTCAGAATGTAGCGAGCTTCCACCTGGTCGTCCGAATACACCGCGAACTCTTGTTCGAACGCGGCGTCGTCCATCTGAATTAGACGGGTTGCTCGAGGCCCAGTGAAAGACTGCAGTGATCGTCCGAATCGCCCAAGTGCTCGTTCGGCGGTATCCGGCAGCGCGAATGTCCGTCCGTGAAAGTGCTTGTGGAAATCGGCAATCAGTAGCAATCCCTGAAAAACGGTAACGTAGTGCGTGCGTTTGCGCCTTCTCTGGCGACGCTCTGTAAGAATCTCTGCCAGACTCAGTTGCGTATTGCCATATACACCATGCACCAAATCCTGTGACTTGTAGCGATCGTGATGTGAATAAAGTTCGCTGGCCTTGAAGGTTGATTCGGCGATTCCGTGCGCTGGATCAAACGTTAGCGTCGGGCTGATTCGCGAAACGAGTGCTGACACGACCTCACTTTTGTACCGGTTGGCGTATCGCCTTTCCGCACGGACAACGATTAGGTGATGAAGGCCTAGCACGCATGCGAAGATGCCTCCGCCAAAGATGAATATGGCCGGTGGGAATGCCAGCGTGTGAAATCCTGCGGTGAAGAAGATCGCTGCCGCGATTGCGAGTAGAACCACACAGCAAACCGTGAAGTGAAGCATTGCCTTTCCTACTTTTCGTCGCTCGATTTCGAGCGACTGAAGTTGGGGCTTCAGGTCCTGGATTAGTTGGTCCACCGGCTAGTCATGCCTTTCCATTATTGAGTCGAATCGTATTTGGTAGCTATTCGCCGGGCGAGCGACCGGCTTGCGGAAAATCGCAATCAACTGAGCGGATATCGTTCGGAAGAGTGTGGGAACGCAAGCATTGCGGTACGCGATCAAAAATCATCGTGCTAAACTTCGCCGCATGAACTGCTATTCAACGACTATTGATTCTAGCTGTCCGCCAGATCGCGGATGGCTGCCCTTCGCAAAGTTGAATCTGCTGCGCAACCCTTTTGGTCAATTGGCGATCGACGATTGGACTCGTGCTGCCGTCGTCGACTGTTCGAATTGGGTTTCAATGATACGCGATTCCATGTCTGGTGGGCCTATGTGTGCGTTGCAATTCATGGGCGACTGTGGTCGAGGCAAGACAACGCACTTGCGAGCAATCCAGGCTTGCTTTCCAGAGTCGGCTTATGTGTATTTGCCCGAAGGAAATCGTCTTCCGAAAGTGCCACATGGTCGGCCGCTGATCATCGACGAAGCTCAACGAGCAACCCGATGGATGCGCTGGAATTGCTTTCGTCGTGGTGTGCCGATCGTGTTAGGGACGCACGCAGACCTTTCCGCATCGTTGCAACGACATGGATACCGAGTAACAACGGTGGTCGTGTCAGATCATTTCTCGGCGGAACTGCTGGACCAGATTATTCAGCGAAGAATTGAACTGGCACGCATCAGTCCACAGGCGGTTCCGCAGGTGGATCATGCTCAAATCGAATCACTTATCGAGCGGTATGGTTCAGATATTCGCGCGATCCAAGATGATCTCTATGACCAGTTTCAGGCAATGGTGTGACCGATGGCAAGCTGTAACCTGACGATCGAACTAGACGAGCCGAATCGGATCTACCGAGGTGGCGAAATCGTTCGTGGTCACGTGTTGGTGCAAGTTACCAAAAAGACACAATGCAATGGTCTGAAGATCAAATCGATGTGGGAGACTCACGGAAAAGGTAACGTCGACACCGGCGTTTGGCGCGACGTTACTTTGGACTCTGGTACGTGGCAGGCCGGGTATGAGAAGCGGTATCCGTTTGAACTGGAATGTGGTTCTTGGCCGCCCACCTACCGTGGTACCTACGTTAACATCGATCACTACATCGCTGCCCAAGTCGATGTGCCTTGGGCGTTCGACCCGAAGGCCAAGCAGCCGTTCCAAGTTGCGCCCAATGGTAATCCAGATGCGGAACAGTTGCAGGCGGTGACGAAGGTGAGCAACGCCGGGCCGATTGCTACTGCGTTCTTCGTCGTGTTCCTTTGCATTGTCGGCTTCTTCGTTGTATTCCATCCGTGTGCATGGATCGTCCTGCTTATCGGCGGCATCTGGGCCTTCTTCACAAAGTACCTGCCGAAACGGAAGCTTGGTGATGTGAACTTCGAGATCCAGACATCGCGCGTTCCTCGCGGCGGTACGCTGGAAGCCGCGTTGACGTTGAAGCCGGGTGGCAACACGCAGTTGAACGGCATCAACTACACGATAACTGCGTCGGAGGTCGTGGTGCGAGGGCACGGTACTGATCGAAAGACCTATACCCACCAACTGCTGGAATCCAAGGGAGAACTCGCAGGGCAGGGTGCTCTGGTCGGCGGTCAAGAGAACCGATTTCCGATTGCATTTCCAATCGCTGCGGATGCACCATTCTCGTTTAAGTTGGACGACAACAAGCTCGTTTGGAAGCTCGCCATTCACGTTGACATTCCACGATGGCCGGACTGGAAGAAGTCCGAAGAGTTCGAAGTCATCCTTGCGGAGGAGGGCGCCGATGGCTTGTTGCACGCAGCACCGACTGATGCGGCGTCGGTCGACGAAAGGCTGAATACGGATCCGGTGCGCCCGCCCTCGTCCGCAGTCTCTTTCGAGGATACTTGCGGGTTGATTGCGAAAGTTCGAACTGACTTCGATCAATTGGAGCGAGTGCTCTCGGCCGTCGCCAATCAATCGATGTCGATCTCCGTACTGGTGCACCGTCGCCTGAGCAGCGGAGCCGTCGACGACGAAGTAGGCTATCAAAATGGCGTCACCTACGAAGGTGAACATGACGGTCAACAGTTGCTCATTTTTGCTCCCAGTTCGCGCGTGGCGGACATGGACGCGTGCGTCGGTTCTTTCTGGGAAGGCTTGGGAACGATCGTCGGCTATGATCGCACGATTGGCAGCCTGCAGATAAAAGTTCAGTAGGTGGCGTCTAACCGCTCATTGGCGAATTGCGCTGGACTAACACTGCATTGTTTTTCACTCGGAGCAACTTGAATGTTCAACCTTGAAGGACGCACGGTATTTGTCACGGGATCTTCGCAGGGCGTGGGAAGAGCCATCGCACTTTCGGCAGCCAAGGCACAAGCAAATGTAGTGCTGCATGGTCTGCAGAAAGACGAACTGGCCGAGCGTACGATCCGCGACTGCCAGCAATTTGGCGTTGAGGTGACGTTCGTATCCGGGGATCTGTGTGCGTCTAGTCAACAGATTGCTGAATTCGCGACGATGGTGTCATCACAGGTTCCGAACATCGATCTGCTCGTGAACAACGCTGGCAGTTACTTCGACAGACCGTTCTTGGAAATGCCTGCCCATACGTTCGAACGAACGATGCGATTGAACGTGGTGTCGTACTTCGTACTCACACAGCACTTCGCTCGCCGGTGGGTTGAGCAATCCGTTGATGGCCGCGTCCTCTTAGTTGGGTCGATAAACGGCCGATTGGCGGAACGCACGCACGTCGCTTACGACACGTCCAAAGGTGCCATCGAAATGATGGTCAAATCGATGTGTGTTGAGTTAGCGCCTCACGATATTCGGGTCAATGGCTTGGCCCCAGGCCTGTTTCGTACGCCACTGACGGCTTCTGCGCTCGATGGGGATGGCGAGACCGCTTGGATGGAATTGCATACGCCCAACGGTTGTGTGCCCGGGCCCGAAGTTGCAGGCGGGCCGGCCGTCTTTTTGCTCAGCGATGCAGCCGAGCATATTCACGGGCACATGCTGATGGTGGATGGCGGTATGAGTGCATGGCAACAACCCGAGCGCCCAGCTGACTTTGGGTTGAACGGATCAGAGGCTTAGTGCCCTGAGTCATCAATTAGTTTTGATTCGTAGATCCGGTAGGAACCTAGTCATTCCCACAAGTACGTCGATTGATCGCTTTCTCACTTCACCCTCCCACGAGCTAACTCCTCCATGTTCTATGGCATTTTCGTGGGAGGGTGAAGTGTTGAATGCAAGCTCAAACTTGTGGCTAAAGACAAGGTACCCACCGGACAAAGCTTGAGTCGAACCGCGCAAAGGCCGGTAGGAACCGGGCCCTACTCTTTAAAGAACCGACGACTCAGCACTTTAGGGTTAGACTGCCTTCTCTTTCGGTGCGAACTGGTCGAGCGGAAGCCAACTACGGCGCTTTCGCGAGTCGAATTGTGCTACTGCAGAAGATTCGCTTTCCATCCGGCGAGAAGCACGGATTCACGTAGGCTTGCTTCTTGTCACAGGGGACTGGCTCAACTTTCCCCGTTTCAACGTTAATGATGAAGAGTTGCGATCCCATTGCCCCTTCCGCGAACACGACCCGTTTACCATCGGGATGCCAGCCAAAGCCGGTGCCGAGTGCTCCCTTGCGATGGACTTGCGGTCGAATGTTGCCGTCCAAATTGGTAATCACTAAGTCATAGACGCCTTCTTTACCCGTTCGCTGCGAATAGCAGACTTTCTTTCCATCCTTCGATACGGCGGAGCCCCAAAGGATACCGGGGATACCATTTGGATCGAGACGACGGAAACCTCCATTGATCAGATCGACGATCTGAAGGTTTCGTCCCCATTCCAAGACGACCAATGAATTGCCTCCATCTATCCAGCTCGGGTTGCCGTTGTTTGGAGAGACCAGTTCTTTGCCGCCTCCATCGGGTTGCACCACCGCTACGCCAGTTACGTAGTCTTGAAAAGCAATCAACTGACTATCCGGCGACCACTTGGGAATCCCGCCTTTGATGATCTTTTTCTGCTTGCTGCCATCGATGTTCGCCACATAGATCCATTGGTTCGTGTTGACAAACTTAGGCAGCGGCCAAGCATCGTAGGCGATTCGTTTTCCATCTGGGGATACATCGACGGACCCAAGATTCTGTTTGGGGTCGCTGGCCAGCATCTGTAAATCTGTGCCATCAAGTTTGAGCGAAATGATGGCGAACGTTTCGGCGGCAGTCGCTTGGATTGGCTGCGTCCACGCGATGAAGGCCAGAATCATGAATTTCCATTTGTTACGCATGCCCGACCCTCGTTTTGCTCAAGAGTGTGTTGTGTCACTGCTTCTCAGTGTAATGAAATGCACGTCTGGCGGCGTGCGTTAGGGAACTAACTGAAGATCCGTTCCAAGCAAACTACGGTACTCCGTGACGTGGATTTTCAGGAGGCTGACATGTTTCAACGCGGTTCTATGATTCGTATCCGTCGGGCGGACCAGATTTTGGCGACGCTAGACGAACATGGAATGTTAGGAGGAATTCCGTTCGTTCCGCAAATGGTTGAGTACTGCGGGCGCTTGGCGAAAGTGCAGAGCAAGGCCGGGGCAGTGTGTGCTTCGAATCAAGAAACCGCGATTCGGCGCATGGATGACACCTATGTTTTGGAAGTCCCGCGTTGTAATGGGCACTCCAAAGTGGCGTGTGATGCGGGTTGCACATTGCTTTGGAAGGAAGCGTGGCTGGAGGCGGCGTATGGTTCTGACTCGCGTGATGTTCCAAGCTCAAGTGAGGTCTCTCATCAAGCGGCAGTGGCAGAAATCACTCGACTGAATGAAGCGGCGGCGGGTAGGTTCGGAAATTCTGCTGGTAGATGTGTATGCCAAGCGACAGAGTTGTGGCGGTCTAGCGCGCCGATGCCGGTGTATGACGTCGGTCAGTACCTGCGTGAGCAACAAAGCAATAGGACTTCGTGGCGAGGCATCTTTGGGGCTTTGTCGGAAACGTTTGCTACCAAAGTGAAGAAAGTGATTCGGCGTCGAGAAACGGTTGCCGGTACGCTTCGAAAGACGCCGAGCACTGACACGAAGCTTGCGGCAAACGATCTGGTACGCGTCAAAACTCAAGAGCAGATCGAAGCAACACTGGATCGACAAGGTCGCAACCGAGGATTGTGGTTTGATCCTGAAATGTTGCAATTCTGCGGTCGCACGATGCGTGTGTCCCGCGTTATTGAACAAGTGATCGACGAGTCCTCGGGGGAGTTGCGAAAGTTCCGTCACCCGACAGTTGTGCTCGAAGAAGAGGGCTGCAGTGGACTATCGCATCGATTCTGTAGTCGGCGAGCATTGTTCTATTGGCGTGCTGTTTGGTTGGAGACATCGGAGCAAACCAGTGACTGCAGCACTTGCCCGTTGCATGCAAACCCAATGACAGCAGTCCAGGATCCGACAGACAAACAGAAACTCGCGGAAGTGGTCTAGTCTGTTGCTTGTGCCACAGATTCGCCGTTTACCGCGTAGAACATCCACTTAGATTGCTCGCTCTTTGTGACGTCGCTGATTCGCTTTAGCTGGTAGTCTCCGGTAAGTCGACGGCCACTCAAACGGAACAACAGCCGTTCGTCCTGTTGTTCGAAATGCAGGATCGAACCGGAGTCCCATTGGCTGACGTGGCCCCGATTGTTGGAAATCGGGCCTTCATAATCGAGGTAGTGCTTTCGGTGCTCGGGCAATTGATCGCATGCGATGCCTTGCTCCAAAATCGTTGGAATCGGTTCACGCTGTAGGGCCCATGTTGCCAGCGAATGTTCCTGCTCCAGCATCAAGTCCCAGTGATCTGAACGTGCTGTAGCCGGTGGCATCTGATGGAACAAGACGACGAATCGATGTTGTGGAGTTTTGAGGGCCATAACGGTGGTTGCCTGAGCTGACTTCGAATCGGGCTAGCTTTAGGTTAGACAGGGGTGGAAAAGTCTGCGGGCGCCGGGCTTCGAAAATATCAGTTTCCAGCACGAATCTGCGCCAATTCCCCAAAAATCCTTTCGATCGTCAAGACCGTCAACCGAAACAAACTCACAGGCCGATCCCGTTGCGCTTGAACGCTTGTGCAACGAAGGGAGCTGCCGGCGATGTTTGCTGGCAATCGGAGATTGGACTTACATCCGAAACGTTCAGCGTTTGTGGAACCAGGAGGGGGAATCACATGAAACGCCTTGTTGCCCAAGTAGCAGTAGTGGTTACTGCATTGGTCATGGCGGTACCGTCGTCGGCCGACGATGGAATCATCGCCAAGCAGATCATTTCTAAGTTGAAACAGCACAAGCAATCTCAGAGTCTCAAAGGCTTTGATCTTGGTGTGCAAGTCGACAAAGGCACCGTCACTATGATGGGCCAAGTCGGCAGCTCGGACCAGGCGATGCTTGCACTGGACGTCGCTCGTCGTGTGCCAGGCGTCAAGCTTGTCGTCAACGACTTGTACGTGACGCAAGCTCAGCCAACACCTGCCATGCAGGTTGCGGCACGTCCTGCAGTGCAGCCAGTGGTAGCACAACAGCCAATCCAGCCCACCCCGCAATACAACGCGACCGGTGCGATTGGATCAGCTGTGCAGCAGCGTGTTGCTCAGCGACCCGTTGCTTACGCTCCGTCGAACATTCGACCAGTTGCTCACAACCAAGCAGTTCGTCCAGCTAACTATGTCGATGGTGGCATGGTTGACGGCGGCATGGCTGCTGGTGGCTACGGCTACGACGCTGGCGGATACGGTGGTGCGATCAGCGGCGAACCAGCAATGCCATCACACGCATGGCCAAGTTACGCTTCGTCGCCAAACTACGCTGCGGTAAGCTATCCTCAGCAGTACTCTGCGACAGCATGGCCATACATTGGCCCATTCTATCCATACCCGCAAGTTCCACTTGGATGGCGCAAGGTATCGCTTGAGTGGGACGACGGCTGGTGGTTCCTCGACTTCACAAAGAAGTAACTTGCTCACTTCTTTGCAATAGTCAAAAAGGCCCTTGGATCGCCCAGGGGCCTTTTTTATTGCGCACTCACCAACCAGGGCTCTGACTCACCAACCTGAGTAGTGACGGCGACCGGGTCCAATAGGAAGCGTGAGTTGCGAGACGATAGTGGCCGGCAGTCGTGGCTTCTGAAGAACAAACGGAAGAGAACCCGTTGCAAGTGATCAGACCAGACGCGCCGAGCTCTTTTAATCTGGGCTGGCGGTGCGTAGAGGCTGACTGACGCGAAAAGACGTTGCCGCGCCGAGGTCGTCTGAACTACAAGGGCTCCAAG
>CAYQMZ010000263.1:3158-9015 GCA_964418725.1 uncultured Pirellulaceae bacterium | reverse complement strand
AAGAGCTTCGTGTCGCCTTGTTTAAATCGCTGCTTGGCCTCGCGGTCGGCTGTGTGTTTGGATTTCTGGTGGTGAACAAAGTTGTCGACGTGATCGAGCGACCGTTGATCAAGGCTTTGAATGCCTACTACTCGGACAAGATGAAAGAGGAGGTTACGGCTCGCTACGGCAACGGTCTGTCCGCAGAAGACTTAAAGTTACTGCAGGACTCGGTTGAAAATGATGGCCGCGTTTTTGAGGACGTCTACTTTGAGGAGACTGAATTAAAGCGACTTCTGGGCGTTGTCTCCAGCGATGCCGGATCGACAACTCAGGACGCAGCAGCCCAAGCTGCCAACTCAGCGGAAGCCAAGAAGGCGGCAGCAGACAAAGTTAGTGTGACACCCGATGAACCGGGGATTCCTGACCTGAGCCGGATGGTGAAGACGAGGATTTGGAAATCGGCGGGCTACAAGATTCAGTCGATCGGTACGACGGAGCCGTTTATCTCTTGGATGAAGGTTGGGATCATTACCGGGCTGACAATTGCGATGCCGTGGATCTTCTACCAGTTGTGGGTGTTTGTCGCGGAAGGTCTCTACCCCAGCGAGAAAAAGTACGTCTATATCTACCTGCCGTTTAGTCTCGCTTTGTTTTTCTTCGGTGCGTTCCTGGCGTTCTTCTTCGTGTTCGAGCCAGTGTTGGCGTTCCTGTTCTCATTCAACGACGTAATGAACTCGGATCCCGAACCGCGGATCAGCGAGTGGCTTAGTTTCTTCCTGATGCTGCCGCTAGGGTTTGGCGTTGGGTTTCAGTTGCCGCTTGTCATGTTGTTCTTGAACCGGATTGGTGTGGTTTCGGTCGAGGTCTTCCTGAGTCAGTGGCGGATTGCGGTCCTGATTATTTTCTTTGCGGCAATGCTGCTTACTCCAGCCGACCCGCAAAGCATGCTGTTGCTGGCGATCCCGCTGACGATTCTCTACTTTCTTGGCATTTTGTTGTGCAAGTACCTGCCGCAACGCGAGAGTCCTTTCGGCGAAGGCTACGATCCCGCGTAGAATTGCCTGCGGTTAAAACGAACCTGCCTTTTCGCCATAATGTCAGAAAGTTAGAGGTGTCCGCGCTGCGGCGGGCTGCAAAACCGCAGCTGCAGTGTTTGTAGAAACGTCCGTAAGTGAAAATCGCTCCGATTCCCACTGAATCGCTACTGCAGACAGCTGGACGGAACGATTACGCTTTAACGATTTTTCTCGAGGCCGGCGCTCTCACCTGTCCGAGCTCAGCAACTTCGCAACTGGATTCCGGAATATGGTACGTACACGATTTGCCCCCAGTCCAACTGGCTACCTGCACATTGGCGGGGTACGCACGGCGTTGTTCAACTGGCTCTACGCCCGTAAGCACGGTGGCCAGTTCATTTTGCGTATCGATGACACGGACCAGCAACGGAATGTGGACGCCGCGTTGGCTCCAATTCTGCACGGCTTTGAATGGTTAGGCTTGGATTGGGACGAAGGGCCCAATGTTGGCGGTCCACATGAGCCCTACTTTCAATCGCAACGCGGTGATCAATACAAGTCAGCGGTTGAGTCGTTGCTGGAATCTGGCAAGGCGTACTTTGACTACGCGAAGCCTGAGGAAGTTCAGGCTGAACGTGAGGCAGCAGAAAAGGCGAAAGTGGCATTCGTTTATTCTCGGAAGTGGATGGCGGAGACCGACAAACAGCGTGCAGAATTCGAGGCCGACGGTCGGAAGGCGGTTGTGCGTTTGAAGATGCCTCGCGAAGGAACGCTTGTCATCGATGACTTGGTGCGCGGCGAAGTGAAATTTGACTGGGCTCGCGAACAAGACCATGTCATCCAAAGAGCCGACGGTTCCTGTCTCTATCATTTGGCGACAGTTGTGGATGAAAGAGACTTCGAAATCACTCATGTCATTCGTGCTGAGGAGCATCTGTCCAATACGCCTCGACAGGTGTTCATTGCGAACGCCTTGGGGATTGAAGGACCCAAGTTCGCTCATGTGCCTTTTGTTGCTGAGCCTGGTAGCAAGAACAAATTGAGCAAACGGAAGCTCGATAAGTACATGAAGAATCGGGACTTCGCAAAGTTGAACAAAGTCGGTACCGACATCGCGTCGCGACTTGGGCTAGAAGTTTCTGCCGAGACATTCAATCCAGTCATCGTCGATTTCTATGAGCAGATTGGTTTCCTGCCGGACGCCATCATCAATTACTTGGTATTGCTTGGATGGTCGCTGGACGGCGAGACCGAGTTCTTTACGCGTGATGAAATGATCGAGAAGTTTTCGCTGGATCGCATCAATAAGGCAGCGGCAAGCTTTGACCCTCAAAAGCTGATGGCGTTCCAGCAACACTACATGAATGAGCTGCCGACGAAACAGAAGGTAGCCAAGGCTGTACCGTTTCTGCAGCAAGCTGGATTGGTCGAAACGCCGCCACCTTGCGAGACAGCTCCAACGCTTACTCCCATCATTGAAGGGGCCGGGGATCGCATCGCGGTTGCGGGCGACATTTTGCAGTTTGATGATTTCTTTACCGAAGACGACAAACTGACATACGATGAGAAGGCATACACGAAGCGGATTACCAAAGCACCGCAGTCGGTCGAGCTTTTGCGAGCCTATCGTGAGGTCTTGCCTGAGGTGGAAGTCTTTGAGGCGGAGCCGTTGGAGACTCACTTGAAAGCGTGGCTAGAGGCTCGCGAAGCCCAGATCGGCCAGATAATTCACGCTTTACGCGTTGCCGTTACAGGAAAGTCCGTTGGTTTCGGCATGTTTGAGACGATGGAGGTCTTAGGGAAGCAGCGAACGCTGATTCGTATTGACCGATTGTTGACGGAAGTGCAATCCTAGAAGCAAGTTACGGGCGGACGGCCGTAAATTACACGCAGTAGATGGCAATTAGAGATGACTGACTCCACCAATACCCCTGAAGCTCCATCGCTGAACTTTATCCAAGAGATCATCGAAGCCGACAATGCGTCCGGCAAACACAATGGTCGCGTGCATACTCGATTCCCTCCTGAACCGAATGGGTACCTGCATATCGGTCACGCGAAGTCCATCTGTCTGAATTTCGGATTGGCTGAGCAGTACGGCGGCAAGACGAACTTAAGGTTCGACGACACCAATGCAACCAAGGAAGACGACGAATACGTTGAATCGATCAAAGAGGATGTGCAGTGGTTGGGGTTCGAGTGGAATGACTTGTTCTTCGCATCTGAGTATTTCGACCAACTCTATGTGTGGGCGGTGCAACTGATCAAGCAAGGTGATGCCTACGTTTGCGATTTGAACGCCGAGCAAACCCGAGAGTATCGAGGAACTCCAACGGAAGCCGGCAAGAACAGCCCCTTCCGCGACCGTTCGATCGAAGAGAATTTGGATCTGTTCGAACGCATGAAGGCGGGCGAGTTTCCTGATGGCACGCGGACGTTGCGCGCAAAGATCGACATGAGTTCCCCGAATCTCAATTTCCGAGATCCAGTGATGTACCGCATTCTGCATGCGCATCATCATCGCACTGGTGACAAATGGTGCATCTACCCAATGTACGATTTTGCTCACGGTCAGTCGGATTCGCTAGAGAAGATCACGCACTCGATCTGTACGCTCGAATTTGAGGACCACCGTCCGCTTTACGACTGGTTTGTGGAGAAACTGGGGATTTTTCACCCACAGCAGATTGAATTTGCGCGGCTGAATATTTCGCATACGGTCATGAGCAAGCGAAAGCTCTTGCAGTTGGTGCAAGAGAAGTTGGTTGCTGGCTGGGACGATCCTCGGATGCCGACAATCAGCGGTTTGCGGCGACGTGGTTACACGCCCGCGTCGGTCAGGAACTTTTGCCAGGAGATCGGCGTCTCAAAGACAATCAGCTTGATTGGTCTCAATGTGCTTGAAAACGCGATTCGAGATGACCTGAATACGACCGCGATGCGGACGATGGCTGTGCTCGATCCTGTGAAGCTGATTATCGACAACTACCCAGAGGGCGAGACGGAAGAATTTGCGGCGGTCAATAATCCCAATGACGAATCAGCCGGCAAACGCAAAGTTCCATTTGGCCGCGAGCTTTACATCGAGCGAGCGGACTTCATGGAAGATGCGCCCAAGAAGTTCTTTCGCATGACGCCGGGGCGCGAGATTCGGCTGCGTTACGCCTGCATTGTAAAGTGTGAACGCTGCGTGAAGGACGCCGACGGCAACGTGACGCAGATCCACTGCACCTACGACCCTGAATCCAAGTCGGGTATGGAAGGATCGAAGCGTAAGGTGAAAGGCACCATCCATTGGGTCTCGGCAGAGCATGCAAAGGACGCCGAGGTTCGCATGTACAGCCACCTCTTTTTAGCCGAGCGGCCCGACAAGGTCGAAGAAGGCGCAGACTGGAAAGACGGAATGAATCCTGAGTCTTTGGTCACATTAACGGGCTGTAAAGTAGAACCCAACTTGGTCAGTGTTCAACATGGTGACCGCTTTCAGTTCGAACGAAACGGGTACTTCTGCGTCGACAAAGATTCGACCGCCGATGCATTGGTTTTCAATCGCACGGTGACGCTGAAAGACTCTTGGGCAAAGGCGAAAAAGAAGGGCTAGGACCTCGTCAAACGCCAGACTTCTGAGCATACGCAACGAGAGTCGTCGGCGAGGAACTCTGGTTGTGGGCTGTTCCCTGCCCCTCTTGGAGAGTTCGGCCTCGCCGAGTCTGGTGATGGAGTGTCATGGTTTTTCGGCCTCAGCTTTCCAGCCGAGAAGTCCGTCTGTGCACACTGGTTTATGCCCAGCTGCTGCCTAAATTGCTTTGGACGAAGTATTTACTGCGTTCGTCCGAATACGGCAGCAATGGCACCCTTCGACGATTGTGTAACCGAGCGTAACATCGGCGGTTACGTTTCAATGATTGAAACCGGTCAACGTTGCTGAAGGTATGCCTTTCTGTTCGTGCATTGTTTTGGCTACGATGCTGTTGTAACCAGAGGCGAAACGTCGAAATCGGGAAAAGGCAAATGAATCGTTTGGGGAAGGCCCTTGGGCTAGCAATTCTGACTCTAGGCTTCGCCACACTTGCCTTTGCAAGGGATGTGCAGCCCAGTGAGAGTCCGTTTCAGTTTTCACTCCGCAGTCATGAAGGTCGCGAGTGGTCAGACTCCGACTTTCAAGATAAGGACCTAGTGGTCGTCGCGTTCTTAGGAACCGAGTGTCCGCTGGTGAAACTCTATGGGCCACGGCTGCAGAAGCTCCAAGAAGAGTTCGGTGACAAGATTGCTGTTGTTGGGATGAACTCCAACACCCAGGACAGCATGACGGAAATGTCTGCCTACGCCGAGCGACATGACGTTCGATTCCCGATGCTGAAAGACGTCGGCAACAAGGTGGCGGATCAGTTCGGTGCGGAACGTACACCGGAAGTCTTCTTGCTCGATGCGGATCGCAAAGTTCGCTACCAAGGTCAAATCGACGACCAATATGGTGTGGGACTGATTCGTGATAAGGCCGAACAGGAGTTCTTGCGTGATGCCATTACGGAATTGGTAAATGGTGAAGACGTGACGATCGCCAAAACGAAACCGATCGGGTGCCACATCGGTCGCGTGAAGAAGGTTACGGCAACGGGAGACGTGACCTACACGAATCAGATTTCGCGCATCTTCAACAAACGCTGTGTCGAGTGCCATCGTGACGGGGAATTGGCTCCGTTCACGCTTACTAGCTATGACGACATCATTGGCTGGGAAGATACGATCTGCGAAGTCATCGAAGACAATCGTATGCCGCCATGGTTTGCCAACCCCGAGCATGGCAAGTTCCAAAACGACAGTCGCTTAAGCCCTGAAGAAAAAGAACTGGTCTACAC
>CAYQMZ010000263.1:0-3125 GCA_964418725.1 uncultured Pirellulaceae bacterium | reverse complement strand
TGGGTCGACAATGGAATGCCCGAAGGTGATCCGAAGGATTTGCCCGAACCGCCCAAGTTCGAAACTGGATGGCGCATTGGAAAGCCCGATCAAGTTCTGCATATGCGAGACAGGCCCTTCAAAGTTCAGGCTCAGGGAACCATCGACTATCAGCGTTTCGTCGTTGACCCAGGCTGGGAAGAGGACAAGTACATCTGTGCCGCCGAAGCTCGACCGGACAATAAGTCGGTTGTTCACCACATCCTGGTCTACGTCTTGTCTCCTGATGGCGAACAGCGAGGCGGTTTGGGCAGGCCAGTCTTGGTCGGTTACGCTCCCGGAAGCGTCCCAGTTGAACTGAAGGACGGAATCGCAATGAAGGTTCCTGCGGGAAGCAAACTGCTGTTCGAGATGCACTACACGCCGAACGGCTATGAATCGGAAGATCGAAGTTACGCGGGCGTTAAGTTCATGGAGAAGGATGAAGTCACCAAGCTGATCAAAGGCAAGGCGGTTGTCACGAATCGCTTCCGGATTCCGCCACACGATGACCACCACGAAGTAACGGAGTCCTATCGAAGCAGTCGCGACGAGTTGCTGGTTTCGATGACGCCGCACATGCATCTTCGCGGCAAGGCGTTTAAGTACGAGGCCACTTACCCGGATGGCGAAAAAGAGGTTTTGCTAGACGTGCCGAAGTATGACTTCAACTGGCAACTGAAATACATCTTGGATCAGCCAAAGCTGTTACCTCGTGGGACGACGATCAAGTGCACTGCTGTGTACGACAATTCGGAAGAAAACCTGTCCAACCCTGACCCTACTCGATCTGTCGGCTGGGGGGATCAGAGTTGGGAAGAGATGATGATTGGCTTTTTCGATACGCTGCCTCCAGACCACGGTTCCTCAGGGAAGAGTACGAAAAAGAGCAATGCCAGCATCGATCCCAGTGGAAAGTACAGTTGGAAAGGCTTTAGCCCAGGAAAGCTGACACTGAATTTGGCAGATGACGTTCTCACAGGAACGCTGGTGAGCCGTGGTCGTGAGTATGAAATCCAGGACGCAGTGATCGACGGCAAGGAATTACATTTTGCTGTCGATGGCGGCGAGTTCTATCTGGAGTTCGACGCCAAAGTTAGCGATGACGCGTTGGTTGGAAAATGCAACTTTCAGCTTGATTCACTCGGGAAAGGCCGCTCATTTCCCTGGTCGGCAGCAAAGCGAGACTAGTTCCCTTCGAAGCGTTTGACCTTGCCTATTCAAAAACGCCAAGCCGTGTCAGTGCCTGCTGACATTGCTTGGCGTTTTCTTTTTGACGCATCGAGAACTAGCGACTGCTGGCTTGTTAAAGTCCGTAGCAGCAGTGTGCCAGTTACCTGAACGACAATACGCGATGGAACGCTGTCTCTTTCAAATTGGTGATCGACCGGCTAGTCTGGCGAGCACGAGTTCGATTTAAGCTCTTTGACTTAGGACGCGAGACGTGGGAATGGCGTCACGAAAAATGCAACGGCGAAGCCTACGTGTGGAATCTCTTGAACGTCGTAATCTACTGACCGGTGACGTCCTGATCACTGAGTTTTTGGCTTCGAACGACTCGGTCTTGCAAGACCAAGACGGCGATTCGTCCGACTGGATAGAACTGTTCAATGACTCTGGATCAACAGTGGATTTAGGCGGATGGTTTCTGACCGATGACCTGGACGAATTGGACAAGTGGCAGCTGCCAAGTGTTTCAATCGATCCGGGCGAGTACCTGGTCGTTTTCGCTTCCGACAAAGATCGCTCCGGCCCGATGGAGTTTCATACGAATTTCAAACTGTCGTCGGCTGGCGAGTCGATTGCGCTGGTTGAGCCCGATCTGCAAACGGTGTCACATGTGTACTCGAACTATCCGGCTCAGCTTACGGATGTTGGATACGGATTGCGATCGGAAACCGTAGCAACAGAGCTAGTTGGCAGCCAACCAGAAAGCCGTGTGCTCATTCCCGGCACTGAAACTGACTTAGCGACAGACGCTTGGACGGCGCTTGAGTTCGATGATTCCGCTTGGGCCACGCACGGCGTGAGTTTGGGATTTTCCGACGGGACTTATGGCCCATTGATCGACAGCGACTTGTCTGTAATGCAGGGAACCTCGGCGACGGGGTACGTACGGATACCGTTTCAGGTTGAAGACCGAGTCTCAAGTTTTGATCAGCTGCAACTGGACATGCAATATGACGACGGGTTTGCGGCATTTTTGAACGGCACTCAGATTGCGAGTCGCAATGCTCCAGTTACGTTGAGCAGCCAATCGTTGGCAACGCGAGAGCATGGAGGCGTCGTTTCAAGCACCAGCTTGGGAAGCCTGCGAGAGTCTGATGCCGTGTCGTTTGTCGGCGACGCGGAGTGGAACGATGAACACGTGCGACTGACGGGTTCGGAGGCATCGGACTCTGGGGCGGCATGGACTAACGCACCGCTTTCATTCGGTCCGAGATTTTCATTTTCTGCCTTCATGCAGATCGATGTGACCGATCCTGGTGGCACAAATGGCGGGGAAACCGGTGGCGACGGGATGGCGTTTGTCCTGCAATCGGGCGGCCCGTTTCGCCTTGGGGCTAATGGCGGGGCTCTGGGGCTGGACGGAACGGGAATGCAATTCGTCGCCATCGAATTCGACAGCTCCAGCGTAGGCTGGTTCGACGAAGGCGAAGACTTGCCGTCTCACGTGGGCATCAACTCCAGTAGCCGAGGCTCGATCCAGCGGATAGCTGTTCCGCCTTTCAATCAAGCGAATACATCCAATCCCAGATTCGTGTGGGTGGAATACGACGGCGTGACAGATCTGTTGCAGGTCTTCTTCTCCGGCGACGCCAGTAAGCCGAATGAACCGTTGCTTTCAACGACGGTCGACTTGCAAGCCGAGTTTGAAGGTTCCACTTCGTTGTGGGCTGGCTGGACGGCAGCAAACGGCACCGATCGGTGGAATACGCATGACGTGATTGACTTCGAGATTTCGTCGACGGCAGAACTTGGGCACGAAGTCGAGTCGATTGATGTTTCGCAGTTTATCGACGAGTTGCAGCCAGGTCGGAATGTATTTGCGATCCAAGGTTTGAATTTGACTCGCGACGATCACGACTTCTTGATTAAGCCTACTT
>CAYQMZ010000262.1:4474-9032 GCA_964418725.1 uncultured Pirellulaceae bacterium | reverse complement strand
GTTCAAGAGAGTGTGGTCTAGCTGTCTCTGACAAGTTGGGCTGCGGCTTCTCTGGGAATGGTGACACCGTTGGCGTCATTGCAAAGTCCGATTGCCCCACGAACACAGCCGGATTCGGAGCCTATGAAACGACGCAACAGCCTGTAGGTACCACGCAAGAACGTAACCTGTATATCAATCCCAACAAAGAACTGAAGTACCGGATGCTGATTCAAGAGGGAGCTGCCACACGAGCCTATTCAACAATGTTGGGCACGTTGCTCGCTGACCCAAACCTTGATCACTCGCTGTTTTTGCTGGCGGTTGGACACGACGAGGCAGCCGGTACGGTCTACCTGAAGAATGGCCAACCACGTGTTTCTTGGCCCAACATCACAGAGACGCCGTACTACAAATATGCACTCGCGAAACTGAAAGAAATCGCTCGGGTCGGTGGAAAGAAAATACGGCAGTTCAACGCTCTGTCATTGGGCAAGCCCACAACCGTGCATCCATTAGGCGGTTGCCGTATGGCAGACGATCCCTGTTGCGGTGTCACCAGCGATATCGGGCAAGTCTACGATCCGAATGGTCATAGCGGATGGGACTCCGGACCTCCGCGACACGCGGGGCTCTTTGTCGCAGACGGCGCCTTGGTGCCCGCGTCCTTAGGTGCCAATCCGTTGTTCACTATTTCGGCGTTGTCCGAGAGAATCTCAGATCACATCGTGAATGATCCTGCCTACGCGGATCTGTTCTGTGATTGTGCGTAAGGGAAAAGCCGATTGTTAACGCAACGTCGCCGCGGAAAGCGTGCCAACACCGGATCGACTCGCGATTCGATTTGCGTGTTCACGCATGGTGACGACGTCGAACTTCTGTTGGAAAACGCGCAAGATCTGTTCGACAAAGTCTCGCTTCTTCTGCCCCGGCAAGTCCATCGCCGGAAAGAAGGCTAAGTCACTGTCGTCGTCAGCGCCCAGGAAGTCCAGCGGGTGCAAAAGTAGAGACGGCTCTATGCCTCGCAGCTTGCACATGGCGATGGCGAAATTGAAATAGGTGACGGCAAGGAATTTTGAATACCGAAGCAAGAACAGCAGGTAGCTAAGGTGGAACGGTGATCGAACCAATGGAATGGTGGTTACCGGAATTTCCAGGATCTGCCGGTCACCTAGATCCCACCGGTAAGGCTTCAGTGAACGTAATCCCTCGCTGACGGTGCCAAACAAGATCTTTCGGTCTTCCTTTTGTTCCCGACTGAGCTTGCTGGTCCAGAAGTAGTACGCACGAGCAAGTGGGCCGATGAACGTCGGAAGCGTGGAGCAGTCGTACTCGATGCCCACATCTAGCAGTGTGTTTAGCGTCTGTTTGGACAGGCTAAACCCTGGGCCGCGAAATCCGGTTGGACGCTGTGCCGTGACACGGTGAATGTGTTCCTGAGCTGTTTCCAGTTCTTCGTGTAGTTTGTCGCTTGAGTACAGATGCAGCCAGGGCTCGTGATGGAACGAATGGTTTCCGATTTCGTGTCCCGCATCGGCAATAGAACGTAATGCTTGATGGTTTGATTCAATCGCGGCGTCCTGCCCCACAATGAAGAACGTAATGCTCTGCTTAAGTCGGTCAAGAATTTCGAGCGAATGCGGAACCATGACATCTAAATAGCTCGGGTGCTCGGACCATTTAGGGTTGCCGTGCGTTTTCATGTAGGACCATTTGTTGTCGAGGTCCAAAGAGAGGCTGGCGGTACGTTTGCTCATCTTGCGCTGTGCCTGTCGTCGGCTTGAGTTGTTGGAGGAGAACTTCGGCGTCAAATCGGCCGCGCGAATGGCGAGGCTATGAAAGCTCAGTCACCTTAAGATCGGAATCGATCGCGTACTTCCGGCCGCACTCAGTGCATTCGCAATTTGCTGGCAACTGAAGGTCAGCAAATTTGGCCATCATTGGCCCGCATCGACAGACAACGCCAACGCTCCTCGCGGGCGAGCCAATCGCAAGGTGAAAGTCGGGAATAGACTTGGTGACGACCGATCCCATACCCACCATGGCAAAACGACCAATCTCTAAGTCGTTGCCAATTACGCAGCCGGCACCGATCGTTGCGCCAGCACGTACGAGTGTTGGTAGCGTATGTTCGTCAGCCTCGGACGGTCTGAGGGCCGTCAGATCCGGCGTTGTGGCTCTTGGGAATCGATCATTTGTAAAGATCGTTCCGGCACTAATCATGACGCCGTCTTCAATCGTGACCGCGTTACAGATGTAGACGAACGAGTTGATTTTGACGCGATCGCCAATTTTGACCTCGTAAGCGACATAGGTCTTTTCGCCCACGATGCAATCAACGCCGATCGTCGTGCCAAACCGAATATGGACATGACTCCAAACGCTGGTTCCGTCACCGAGAGTGACATCATCTTCGACGATGGCCGTCGGGTGTACTTTGGAAGTCATGTCTTCTATTCAGTGGCTGCAAGCATCAGATGGCATTCGCGCCCGAACGAGTTCTCGTCGGGGCGCGATGCGTCCGTCGTTGGGAACTAACTAACCAGCCGCAGTAACGGGCGGCTGGATGGGAACCCATACGTTGCTCTTCATCGCTTCGTACGCGGCTTCGATCACGCAAACCGATGCAAGCGCATCGTTGGGACGAAGTAGCAACGCGTCGTCGCCGTGAATCGCTTCCGAGAAGTTCTTGATCTGATCTTGGAAAGCCTGGACCTTGTTGTAGCCCTGGCCGAACATGATCCACTCGTCGTCCGTCGAGCGACGATAGCGAGACTCTTTCCAGCCGACGATGACCGTTCCGTTTGCGCCGTAGATGCTGACGTAGCTTGGAAGTTGCTTGTTGAGACTCCAAGAAAGATCAATGCTGCCCATCACATCGTCAGTCGTCTTTACGAACAACCGTACGGTGTCTTCGACAGGCAAGTTTTGAACGCGTTTGCCTTCTACGGCCTGGATCTCAGCCAGTGGCCCTAGGAAGTAACGGATCAAGTCGACCGAGTGGGTGCCGTTGTCGATCAGGACTCCGCCACCGCTGATTTCCGGGTTGGAATTCCAGCGGTTGGTCATGTCGACGTAACCGGTGAACGTATTTTCCAGCAGAATGATCTCGCCAAGTATGCCGGATTCTACGATGGACTTCGCTCGGATGACGTCTTCAACGAAACGAAACTTGGAAGCCATCGTGAATTGGTTACCGCTTTTCTGAGCGGCATTCAGCATTGCGGCGGCGTCTTCCGAGTTGACCGCGAGTGGCTTTTCACACAGGACGTGCACTCCCTGTTCAAGCAGCCAAATGCAAATCTCTGGATGTGTTGCCGGAGGTGTGCAGACGATGACCGCGTCGACAGGAGAATTCTTGAGCAGTTCCTTGTAGCACTTGTAGCTCTTGCATCCAGCCACTTGCGCCACAGCAGCGGCCGAATCTTCACGCACGTCCGCGACCGCGACCAGGTCGGCACAGTCGCTCTTCTCGAATGCTTGGACATACGACTGCGCGATCGCGCCGGCGCCTACCATTCCAAACCGGATCTTTTGTTTGGTTTGAGCGATCATGGCTTAGTTCCCCTTCAGATCCGAGGCACACTCTTTCACTGCGTTGGCAACGTAGTGAACATGCTCTTCGGTGTAGCGTTCGTTCCATGGCAGAACGAGAACCTGAGCGAGTGCCGCGAACGTGCCAGGGAAACGCTCTTCTGAGTAATCCACTGCTTCAGGGCGAGCGAGCGTAAACGGCCAACGGCTGTCACCAAAGGTTCGCTGCTCGGCAATCACTTGGCAGCGGAATGCTGGCTTACGGATGTAACGCGGAGCCGACCATACACCACGCTGCTTCAATGCGGCAGCCAATGCGTCGGTTCCACCAGGGATGATTTTCTCATCGACGTTCAGGCAATACTTCCAGTAAGTATGCGTCGCGTCAGGCAGGATAGTAGGAGCTGCAACGCCCTCAACCTCGGACATGAGCCCCGTCATCATGTCCGCCGTCTTAATTCGAGACGAAACGGAGTCATCCAGCTTGTCGAGTTGGGCAAGTGCCACTGCACCAGTCAACTCGTTCATTCGATAGTTGAGAGCAACGAAGTAATGGTCGGGCTTCTCGTCACCGTAGCCCCAGGCCTTGTTGATGAACAGGAAGCTACGACGGGCTAGATGGTCGTCGTTGGAAACGACAACACCGCCCTCACCCGTTGTGATGTGCTTACCTTGCTGCATGCTGAAGCAGGCAATGTCACCAAGCGTGCCGATTGGCTTGCCTTTGTAGGTCGAGCCGAACGCCTGGGCACAGTCCTCGATGATCGGAATGCCCTTTTCTTTCGCAAGCTTGACAATCGGATCCATGTCGCATGGGTTTCCGAACAGATGGGTAACCATGATCGCTTTTGTCTTGTCGCTGATCACCTTTGCAATCGTCTCTGCTGTGACGTTGTAGGTGTCAGGGTCCACGTCAGCGAAAACAGGAATGGCCCCTTGGTAGATGATTGGGGTTAGGCCACCCATGTCCGTGATTGAAGTGGTGATGATCTCGTCACCGGGCTCTGGGTCAACTGCTGCGATTGCTGTGTGCAAGGCAGCTGTT
>CAYQMZ010000262.1:1323-4464 GCA_964418725.1 uncultured Pirellulaceae bacterium | reverse complement strand
GCATAGCCGTGCTTCATGCCCAAACGTTTTGCAAATGTGCTTTCGAATTGCTTCGTGAAGGTACCCTTCGTGCTGGTCAGGGTGCCGCTTTCGATGACCTCAGTGAGAGCATTGATTTCTTCGTTGCTCAGTGTCCGCCCGGTGCTGTCTTGGTCAGAAGGAAGTTGGATCTGTTTAGTGGTCTGCATCTCGGTGTCGTTTTCCAAACGGTTTGTAGAAACAAAGCCAATGTGGCGGTAAGTCTCAGGTTAGTTGTGGGTGCGGTGAGGTGAAAAGAATCCATCCCCAGGCAAACTGGTTGTTGCCCGGCAGCGCATGATTGTGACGGATCTGAATAATTTGTGGCTGACTTTTCTGACAAACGGAGATTTTTATTGTCCCGAACTGCCTCGTTAAGGTTTGTGACGTCTACCTAGGTTGACGGGTTTGGCTGCGAATGCCGTCAAACTTTACACAGTTCCTCAAACAAGTCCTCGTGGGCACGAGTCATAGCTTCGGGCGTGTGTCTCGATCGGTATCGTTCCAACGCTAAGTCGCCGTAACGCGATGCGACGGCAGGGCGTTCAAGCATCATGCAAATGCCGTTGCTCAGCGCCTCGTCGTCACGCGTCGGTACTACGATACCAGTCCGCTCGTTTAGGACAAGTTCCGGTATGCCACCTACATTTGTTACCACGGCTGGCTTACCGAATGACATTCCCTCGATGATGGCATTCGGCGATGAATCCAAAAGAGATGCATGAGCGTGCACATGCGTGATATTCCACACGTCGCCGATAGGGCCAGAGTATCCTGCAATTCGTACTCGCGACTTAATTCCCAGATGATCCGCGAGTTGGAGAAGATCGTTGCGATAGTTTTCGCCGTGCTCGTGTCCAACGAGCAGGAAAAAAGTGTTGGGGAATTTTTGCAGGACTCTTTGGGCTGCCCCCAAAAGGAACCGGTGTCCCTTGTACTCAATCAGACGGCTAATCTGACAAACGATTCTGACATCTGGGTTACTGGGGATATCAAAGAACTCTCTCGTGTCGTTTGCCGGTCGCTCAGAATGGGGGCGGAAGATGCCGTTAGGGATATTCTCTACGCGTGCTGGAAGTTTCACGGCTTTGGCAATTCGATTTTTCCAGACTTCCGAATCCGTGATGATGGCATCGCTCATTGCAAAGGAAGCTTGCATCACCAGTCGCTGCATGAGTGTGCGATTCGATTCAATGCTGTACGTGGTTCCCACGGATCGAATGCGGCAGAGCTTTGCTAGGATCGCTCCGATAAAAATCGGCGAACTGAGTCGCGCATCAATGATATCGATTTGATGCTGCCGAATGAGTCGCTTTAGTTTTGTCAGCAATTGGCTGAGCGACCGCGTCGTTGCGATAACATGGTCGGGCCGAAGAGACGTTCGGTTCGTGGCATTGTGCTTTCTTCCCAATTCGATGACATCGATACCTGCGTCTGCGAACTCGGGACGCATGGATCCGTAACGTCCGGTGTACTTGGGATCCGGCAGGTGAATTGAAGCAACATGGTGTTCAAACCGATCGCGATCGTAAGTTTTTGCGAAGGCAAGCAGACGTGTCTGATCGCCTCCGAAGAACAGGTTATGGACCAGTGAGAGCACTTTTATTCGCCGAGTCATGTAAGTGCGATCCTCGGTGAACAGGCGGGGCGACTAAGGGAGTCGACTTGGTGCATGATGTTGAATTGCAATCAACGAAAAAAGGTACACCCGGGCCTACCGAGTGTACCTTCGTAAAATCAAGATTCCAGTGACGGAACTGTTGGCTGCGAGTTCTAACTGCGTCGACGACGGAAGCCGAGCATGCCAAGTACCGCGAACGCAGCGAGGGCGCCGGATGCGGGCTCTGGAACCACTTCGTTTGGAGGTGTCACTGGACCGCCACCGCCTCCAACGCTAACTGGGAATGCAACAGGTGTTGCACCGTCGCCCCAGAAAAGTTCCAAGTCACCCGTTGGGTCGCCGGTGTAGCCAGCTTCGGTTGCTAACTCGCCATCAATAGTGACGGAACTTCCCAGGTTACCCCATGTGATTTGGTTGGCGGTGTTCGAAAGGAAGAAGGTGAAGGGCGAGGCTCCTGGCGGATCTGGTACTGGAACGAGCCGGCCATCCGGGGATTGGAAATCAAGTCCGGCGGCTTCGACTGGTTCGCTGGCGATGACGACGATTTTCCCGTCGCGGATCTCACCAGTGACCTGTGCTTGAGCGATTAATGAAGTTGCGAAGACAAGTGCGAGTGCTGAAAGAAACAGTTTCATCGTTTTCTCCGAATGAGAATAAGTTCGTAGATCAATTCGATTGAGAGGTTGAAACCTCAATAGCTGATCGCGAATGCGAACAGCAAAGATGACACTCGATTAGACTCCTCCAAACGTTGCGCGCCGCTTCTCCAGTCGCATGAGACGCGGTGACAGCTTGCCCAACAAAAAACACCCCATCAATTCATCGAACGATCGTCGCTGGGCGAGAGCATTCGATGTTGTGGGGTGTTTGCGTTAGCGTTCTCGTTTCAATTCACAAAGACTTGGCTTCGATAATTTGATCGTATTCGTGAGCTGAATTACGTCAAGGAATCGGCGAAGCGCAAGCGAAATCAAAAAAATGAATTTGTCGGTTTCAGCTTTACCAAGCCGCAATCCGCGCGTTCGGCGAGAAGAGATTGTGTCGATACGATGAAGAGTTTCAACGAATCGGATGCATTCGCATGCGCGGACGCTGAACGCCTATTGAGAGAGTTGTGGGCCAATGCTCACGATCGAGCAAGGCACGCCGAGGCTAAAGGAGTTTACGAATGCCTTGAAAGACGTCCGTGCCGGCTCGCTCGCACCATTCGAATAGACATGCTTCACGCGTGGTTGGGGTCACGCCCGATGCCTCCATCCGTCGAATTGCACAGTCGTGATCGTTGAGTCGTCGAGAACTGATCGCATCCGTAGCGATGAACACCTGGTACCCCTCGGCTAGTAGGTCGAGGGCTGTTTGCTGAACACAAACGTGGGTTTCCACGCCGCACACGAGTACCTTGCGTCGTCTGGTTTGTTTGATGGTTTCCCGCGTTGCATCATCTCCGACGCAACTGAAGGTGATTTTCTCGAGGGCCGGGGAATCGAGTAGAGTCCGGACGT
>CAYQMZ010000262.1:0-1313 GCA_964418725.1 uncultured Pirellulaceae bacterium | reverse complement strand
GCTTGTGTGAGTCCGGCAACGTTCGCGATCACGTCGTCACCGTTGGTGCTCGCCGGCATTAGTTTTTCCTGAACGTCGACGATCAGCAGGAGACTTTCCTCACGCTGAAGTAATTCGGTGCTGCGGTGGTACATGTTGCATTCCCAAGGGCAGTCGGGGACGTGAGTAACGTGTCGTCGGCATCAAAGTCGTCGCAGGTGAAATCCGCCATCAACGTTGAAGACTTCGCCGGTGCTGAACGGGAACTTTCCTGCCACAATTGCAGAGACGGCCATCGCGATGTCGCTTGGCTGTCCCCATCGCTTAATCGGGGTCAAGCCTTCCGCGATGAGCTTGTCGTACTTGTCTTGCACGGGAGCCGTCATGTCACTGGCGATCACGCCTGGGCACACTTCGTAGACGTAGATGTTCTCTTCCGCAAGTCTTGCCGCAAACTGGTGCGTCATCATTCGCATGCCGGCTTTGGCGATACAGTAGTCTGCTCGGTTGGTGGAAACGGCATAGGCGGAAACGCTGGAGATATTGATGATCTGAGCTGAATCAAGTTCAGCTCGTTGACGCAACGCGATCATTTGATTGGCTGCCAGCTGGGATAAAAAGAACGGGCCTTTCAGGTTGGTCTCGAAGACCGCGTCCCAGCTCTCCTCTGTTGCTTCTAGCAGGTCATTGCGGCCAGGAGACGTGATCCCGGCGTTGTTTACCAGCACATCGAGACGCCCGTACTTCTCCAGCGTCTCTGTCACGAGACGGTCGCGGTCCGATTTGTTCGCCACGCTGGCCTTGATAGCCTTGGCCTGTCCGCCAGAAGCCAAAATCTCCTCGACCAGATCATCCGCTGGTTGGCGATTGTTCGCATAGTTGATCACAACGTTCAAACCATCGGCGACAAGTTGTTGGGCGATGCCCTTTCCAATGCCTCGCGATGAGCCCGTGATGATTGCAACCTTCTTCTCGTTCACCTGAATGTCCTGCGTGGAATCAAGAGCTGTGATTTAGACGCTTCAAGATAGCGATAGTAAGACGCGGCGACACCCCAGGCTGCTGACATGCGCTTACCGTGGTGCCACGAACATGGAGAAAACTTCGGGCGCAAACAAAACGGCTTCCCTTGAGGGTTTCAAGGAAAGCCGTTTAGACATTCGAAAAGTTGTGTTCGCGAAACAGCTTATGCTGCCAGCTTTTGCTTTGTCGCAGGCGAAACTACGTGTAGATCCAACTGCGGGAATGGGATCCCGATATTGTGATGGTCCAGCGCACGTTTGGCGGACTCGGTTACACGTTCCTTCACGGCCATGAACTCCTCAGGTCGGCAC
>CAYQMZ010000261.1:0-9114 GCA_964418725.1 uncultured Pirellulaceae bacterium | reverse complement strand
TCCAGCAACGTTCGCCGTAATACGACCAAGAAATCATGGTTGAGTAGGCGAAGAAGAATACGGCGATGGTTAGAACGAATGGAAACCAGCCGATGACGGATCCGAAAGCGGCACCCGTGAGTTGCGCGCCGGAATCTGTGTCAATCAGTCCCTGGTACTCGGGGTTGTTGTAGGCTCCAGTGATGACGATCACGAGTCCTGTCATCGTGCAAATGACCACTGTGTCGATGAACGGTCCCAGCAAGGCAACGATACCTTCGCGTACTGGGTATTCGGTTTTTGCAGCAGAGTGAGCGATAGCCGCTGAACCCACGCCGGCCTCGTTCGAGAATGCAGCTCGTTTGATGCCGATCACCATGACGCCCACGATACCGCCGACGATTCCCTCGCCAGTGAATGCGCCTTTGAAGATTTCACTGATCGCCCAGCCGATCTTGTCAGCATTCATGGCGAGAATCGTCAACGCCATGACGACATAGAGGACACACATCGCAGGGACGATCTTCTCGGCAGTCTTCGCGATTCGCTTAATGCCGCCAATGATCACGATCCCAACCAATGTGGCCATCAAGAGACCGTATAGCCAGGGCATATCCGCGAAGATGGGAACCTGGTCTTGAACGATCCCCAGCGACTGGACGACTTGGAAAGCACACCCGCCACCGAAGGAGCCGCCGATACAGAGGACCGTAAACATTATGGCCAGAATCGCGCCCAGCGGGCCCATGCCTTTTTCTTCAAGCCCAACCTTCAGGTAACGCATTGGCCCGCCAAGTATTCGCCCGGTTGCATCTTCGTGACGGTACATTTGTGCCAGTGTGCACTCAGTAAATTTGCTAGTCATTCCCAAGAAGCCGGCCAAGATCATCCAGAAAATGGCGCCTGGTCCGCCCGTTCCGACGGCGATTGCGACGCCGGCAATATTGCCAAGGCCAATGGTCGCTGACAGTGCCGAGCAAAGTGCCTGCAGGTGCGTTACCTCGCCAGCATCATCCGGGTTGTCATAGTCACCCTTTGTGACACGCAGGGCATGCCAGAACCCTCGGAAGTTGATGAACCCCATCTTCAGGGTGAAAAACGTGGCACCAAACATCAGCCAGACCACGACGAAAGGGATGCTGCGTCCTTCGCCCAGTAACTTCCCGGTTCCAAAGTCGAAAAACAGAACCGTGGCGAGCGGCGTTACCAAGTAGTCGCCGAAAAAACTGTCGACGGTGTCCATCCAGTTCGCTTCCGACGCATCGCCCTCTTCCGCCACTTCGCTCGCTTCCGATGTGACGGTCTGATCGTCTTGGGCGGCCACTGCCTCTTGGGCGGGCTCCGTTTCTGCGTTGTCCTGCGCGAGGACTCCCGACGTTCCGGCCCAACAGAGCAGCAGCAAGGTGATGACTTGTACGCGACGAAGCTGAAGGAATGACATGGGAGATCCGATGGACTGGCGGAGCGAGTGGAGGACAGAATCGGGGCTGGATTATCCGCGAGCGAGCTCCAACGCGTGGTTTCGTTAAAGAATGCTATCGCGGTGCAGGCGGTTTACCGTATAAGTCCATTGAAGTCAATGGGTTACGTCTTGCTCGTCCGCCGCCGAAACTGCCCGCAGCTATTTTTCAAACCTCAGGTTGTCAATATTCGTGCTGGCGCTATGATATGTCGACAAGCGAACAAGAACGAGCTTCGGTTTCAAATACATGCCCAACCTGTTGCCAACAGACGCCGCAGTCGCTGACTTGCTCCGGGAACACGTCGAATTGACGATTTCCGAACTCGCTAGTCATCTGAACGTGACGGCCACTGCGGTCAGGCAGCGTCTTGGGCGATTGATGGAAGCAAACCTCGTTCAGAGAGAGTCAGTGACGGAGGGACGAGGCCGGCCAAGCCATCGATACTCACTTACTCCGCTCGGAAAACGCCAAGGTCCCGGCAACTTCGCCGATTTGGCGATGGCCTTGTGGGAAGAAGTCCGCTCAATTCCCGATCTGGCACTTAGGCGTGGGCTTTTGCAGCGAATCGCGAGCCGAATGTCTGAGGCCTACGGAATCAGCGGTGATACCACGAAAGAGCGAATGCAGGCCGTTGCCAAGCTGTTTGGGGACCGCAGCATTCCGATATCGGTTGGCGAAAACGGTGAGCTACCCGTTCTGACCGCTAAGTGTTGCCCGTACCCAGATCTGGCGGATGCTGACCGCAGTGTGTGCGCGATGGAAAAGATGATGTTTTCGGAAATGGTGGGAGAAAAGCTCAACCTTACTGAATGCCGTCTAGACGGCGGTACCTGTTGTACGTTTGAATTATCCAGTTGAATGGACGTGCTTTGCGCTGTTTGAACCGCAAGCCAACTTATAGACACCCAAAACACATTGTCGGTTGCGACCGAATAGCAGGATTGAAATGACCCAGCCTTGGATTGAAGGACGCTTCGAAGAAAACGTAATGACCACGACGGTGGAGCAAGCGATCAACTGGGCGCGTCAGTCGAGTATCTGGCCGATGACATTCGGTCTGGCTTGCTGTGCGATTGAGATGATGGCCGCTGGAGCTAGTCGCTACGACCTCGACCGCTTTGGAGCTGGAGCGTTTCGTGCGACGCCTCGTCAGGCTGACTTGATGATCGTTGCCGGAACTGTGACCTACAAAATGGCCAGTCGCGTTCGTCGCCTCTACAACCAGATGCCAAACCCCAAATTTGTAATCGCCATGGGAGCATGCACCGTCGGTGGCGGTCCTTACTTCAAGTGGGGATACCACGTGGTGAAGGGCGTCGACTTGGTCGTGCCTGTGGACGTTTACGTTCCAGGTTGCCCTCCACGTCCGGAAGCATTGCTCGAAGGTTTGATGCGGATCCAAGACAAGATCAAAGGACACAAAATTGCGAAGGTGGCCGGCGGAGAACTCGGGGATAAGATGTTCGACGAGTTGCCAGTACCGCACCATAGCGGCTACGTCGAGGCACCTGCTTCGCAAGATCCACTGACTGATCACCAAAAGATCAGCGGTTAGTGCAGGGCAAATTCGGTCGGCAGATCGAATCAACTTAGGAATCAGTTAGTCAACGAAAGTCGGTCTTTACAAAGCCGGCACAGTCAACGCCTGCCGGAGTAATCTGGCCCAGCAAATTGAAACGTCATGACAGACACTCTCGTAATCAAAGACCTACAGGTAGCCGTCAACGGGAAGCCAATTCTCAAGGGTGTAAATCTTGAGATCAAACGCGGCGAAACGCATGCCTTAATGGGGCCCAATGGCTCCGGGAAAAGCACGCTCGGTTTGGCGATCATGGGCCATCCAAACTACGAAGTGACAGGCGGTTCGATTGTTCTGAACGGCGAAGACGTTCTGGAAATGGAAGCTGATGAACGATGCCGTGCTGGGCTGTTCATGGCGTTTCAGCGTCCTGTGGCGATTCCTGGGGTCAAACTGGCAGACTTTCTTCGCCACGCAACAACGAACGTTCGTGATCCAGATCGGAAAGAGGGCGAAGAGTTGATCCCGATGCGTGAATTCCGCAAAGAGATCAAGCAAAAGATGTCCGACCTTCAGATCGACCCAGAGTTTGCTCGTCGTTATGTGAATGACGGGTTTTCTGGTGGCGAGATGAAACGAGCTGAGATTCTTCAGTTGGCGATGCTGCAGCCTAAGTTCGCCGTGTTGGACGAAACCGACTCCGGACTGGATGCTGACGCCGTAAGACTGGCCAGCGAGAGTATTCGTGAAATCGGCAGCAACGAAATTGGACTGCTGATCATTACGCACCACGACAAATTGCTCGAGCACAATACACCTGACAAGACGCACGTGATGCTCGGTGGTCGAATCGTTGAAACTGGCGGCGTGGAACTCGCAGAAGAGTTGCACTCCAAAGGTTACGAGCGAATTCGTAAGGCTTACCCTGAAGCTGAGGCGGACAACCAAGCGATGCTCACAGAAGAAGAGCCTGTGGCATAGTCGCCGCGACAGCGGACAGTAAATCGAACAAACGCGACTTAATCACCAGCGCGATTGCAAACCCAGCACGACGCTCATTCGAGTGAACGTGGACGACGGAAAACTCGGTCCTCCATCGCGAACTCGGCAACCATCCGGAGAGAATCTTATGGCTACTGCAGACCTTCAATCTCAAAATCGAGAAGAGATCGGCGAAGTTGAAAAGTACAACTTCCGCACCGAGACCACGGGGGTCTTCAAGGCACGCAAGGGAATCGATCGCGAAATCATCAATCAGATCTCTGATATCAAAGAAGAGCCTGATTGGATGCGTGAGTTCCGTTTGCGAAGCCTCGAGATCTTCGAGTCTAAGCCGATGCCAACCTGGGGTGGCGACATCGATCTGGACTTTCAGGATATCTACTACTACCTGAAGCCGACCGATCAGCAGGGCCGGACTTGGGACGACGTTCCTGAGGAGATCAAAGACACGTTCGAGAAACTGGGGATTCCCGAGGCTGAGCGAAAGTTCCTTTCCGGGGTGAAGGCTCAGTTTGAAAGCGAAGTCGTGTACGGCTCGCTCGAAAAAGACCTCGCGGACAAAGGCGTGATCTTCACGGATACCGACACGGCCGTTCGAGAGCACCCTGAACTGCTTAAGGAATACTTCGGAACGATCATTCCGCCCGAAGACAACAAGTTCGCGGCACTCAACTCTGCCGTTTGGTCCGGCGGTTCATTCATTTACGTACCGCCCGGAGTCAAAATCGACTTCCCATTGCAGGCGTATTTCCGGATTAATGCCGAGCAGATGGGGCAGTTCGAGCGAACTCTGATCATCGTCGATGAAGGAGCTCAGATTCACTACGTTGAAGGTTGCACGGCTCCGATGTACACGACGGAGAGTTTGCGCTCCGCCGTTGTCGAAGTCGTCGTCAAGAAGAACGGTCGCTGTCGATACAGCACGATTCAAAACTGGGCGAACAATATCTACAACCTGGTGACCAAACGAGCGATGGCTTACCAGGATGCAACGATGGAGTGGGTCGACGGAAACCTTGGTAGTCATCTGACTATGAAGTACCCAGCCGTCTATATGATGGAGCCGGGCGCAAGCGGTGAAATCCTATCGATCGCTTTCTCTTCCAAAGGACAGCATCAAGACGCCGGCGCGAAGTTGGTCCACTGTGCTCCCAACACCACCGGCCAGATTATCAGCAAGAGTATCTCGAAAGACGGCGGTCGCAGTAGCTATCGTGGGCTTGTGAAAGTCGAAAACGGTGCCAAAGACGCGAAGTGTAATGTCGTTTGTGACGCGTTGATTCTGGATGCGGAAAGCCAAAGCGACACGTTCCCTTACATTGAGATCGCCGAGCAAGATGTCTCGATTGGCCACGAAGCCAGCGTCTCTCGGATTGGGGAAGAGCAGCTCTTCTACCTCATGAGCCGCGGGTTATCTGAGGCCGAGGCCAGCACAATGATCGTCAACGGATTCATCGAACCGCTCGTGAAAGAGCTTCCGATGGAATACGCGGTGGAGCTTAATCGCCTCATCCAACTCCAAATGGAAGGGTCGGTCGGTTAGTGAGGCCGAGCGGTTTGATTGCCGCCTTCGCCCACCACCGATTCATTTAGCATTCTCGAACTAGTGAGGAACTGAACCGGTTCCTCACAGATGCATAACGCTCAACATGACACAGACACTTGCAACAACTGGCTTCTCGCAAGAAGCGTTCGATCAACTTCTGGCTTCGCGTGACGAACCTGGTTGGCTGACTGACCAGCGGAAAGCGGCTTGGAAAACCTTCTGCGAGCAGAGCATCCCACATCAGAAGGAAGAGGAATGGATGCGAACAGACATCCGCCTCTTCAAACTGGATAAGTTTGGGATTCCAACGGACGGAACTGGTGACGCAGCTACACCGCTGCTGAACGAGGGTGTTGAGCTTGGAGGCTCAGGTTCGTCTATTAATGGCGTGTCGAAAGGCATTCAGCTTGAATCGAAGTGGGCCGATAAGGGTGTCATCTTTTGTTCGCTGGAAGAAGCCGCGCGTGAGCATGGTGATCTGCTGAAGCAGTACCTGAACACGGTTGTTGATCCTCATTTCGACAAATTCTCATCGCTTCACGCCTCCTGTTGGACCAATGGAACGTTTTTGTATGTTCCGCGTGGCGTTGTTGTGGACCAGCCATTGCACTCGCTAGGTACGATCACCGGCGGTGGTGTGGATTTGGGGCACACGCTTGTCGTGCTGGAAGAAAATGCAGAGGCGACGTTGCTAAGCGAGTGGGCCAGTCCGAACGAAGAGGACAGCGGGCTGTTTTGCGGCGCAACAGAGCTAGTTCAAAAGCCAAATTCGCACCTGCGATTCGTCAGTCTTCAAGACTGGGGCAAGGGCGTGTGGCACTTCGGCCATCAAAAGGCAATCGTCGATCGCGCGGCTACTTTGCAGTGGACGGTGGGAGCTCTTGGAAGTCGGTTGTCGAAAATCAATCAGCACGTTGCCTTGGTTGGGCGAGACGCTGAGAGTCAAGTGAACGGCGTGATGTTCACCGAAGGTAAGCAGCACCTCTCTTACCATACGCTTCAGCACCACGTGGCGCCCGACTGCCGCAGCGACTTCTTGTACAAAGCGGCTTTGCAGGACAAATCTCGCACCGTCTGGCGAGGCATGATCAAAGTCGATAATGGCGCGCAGAAGACGGATGGATACCAGCGAAACGATAATCTTCTGCTTTCCAACGAGTCGCGAGCCGACGCGATTCCTGGTCTGGAAATCGAAGCAGATGATGTTCGCTGCACGCACGGTTCGACGACCGGCAAAGTAGACGAAGAGCTGATCTTCTACGCAAGGTGCCGGGGCTTCACTCGTAAGGAAGCCATTCGAATGATCGTTACTGGATTCTTCCAGCAAGTCTTCGATCGTGTGACGATTCAGAGCGTCAGTGAAGCATTGGGCAACTCGGTAATCCGTCGCGTACGGGATTACGAGTAAACGTCTCCATTCGGCGGATGTGCAAAACGCCCATCTGCCGACGTCGTCTTCGCGTAGCTATTCGCCACTGATTCGCAGGCGAATCTTTGCGGCTTTGCCCCAAGCGGTCCGAGCGGTAGCCTCGATCTTGCCGCCGGTTGCAGCGAAGACCAAGTACGAGCCGACGCGGCCAGCGATCACCGTTCCGATTTTCTGGGCGTTGAATTTGTCGTGGCTCTTTACCGAGGCGATGTTGCCGCTCGAAATGCCCAGCAGAATCCGCTGCACTTGGTCTTGAGCTAGTTCGGTCAACGCACCATTGAGTATCTGTGTGTAAATTCCCTGGCGCCTGTGATCGGGATGGACTACGGCCGCGTACAGCCAAACGTCGTCTTCGCGCAACCGAATCTCTATTCCAATATCGGGTTCGACAAACTTCCCGCGGGCGAACCATGCCGCACCTATCACTTGGCCATCGCGTTCGGCAATGATGGCTTGTTTCGGTCTCGAAAGCAGATCGAGAAGTTCCGGCGGGCTGAGTTCAGACAAGCTGGGGCGATCCGTGGGTCCCGCCCAACGGATTACTAGGCTCGATTCGGCGTGCACAGACCGTGTGGAGTCGTTGCCGCGGTCTTCAGCTTCGGCCTCCCCCCTGCCCTGCCCTGCCAGTTCGTCGACTGTGATCGCATAGACTCCAAACGGTCGCCACTTCAAAACCGACGCAGGAATGCGACGGAAGAGCGACCGAGCCTGGCTGAATAACGCAGCACGCATCTATTGGGATCTCTGTTGGTCAACTCGCGTTAAGTGGCTGCACAGTCCTGGCGACGTCGGCGGTCGAGTAAGAGACCGCGACAATTTGGGGAGGCGTGTGCGATGTGGGCCTCTGATGATGCATTGGCCACTCGGATCGATTAGTCTAACGCACTGCAGGTCGTTTTGAATTCGAATTACGGGCCCTCATATGACAACCCAATCTCTTTCCGTGGTGCTTCTGCTTCTTGGTTTCTTCTCGTCAGTTTCTCTCGGGGCTGACCTGGTCGCGAAGAAGGTTGGCGACAAAATTGAAATCCAACGTGAAGGCAATTCGAAGCCGATCGTAACTCAAAACGCACTAGCTGATTTTCGGCCATATTTGCATCCGATCGTTTCGCCTGATGGTAAGAGTGTGCTGACGGAATACAGCCCCGGTCACCACAAACACCAAACCGGATTGTATTGGGGGTTCACTCGCGTCAACGGACGGGACTACTTCCACCATCCGGAAGGAGACTACTGGCAACGCGTCTCGTTCGACATCATTCAGGCCAAAGGGCACGAGGTTAGTTGGCGCACGGTTTACAACTTGCTGGACGCGGACGGGAAACCAGTCATGCGAGAAACCCAGACGTGGTCAATGCACGAGCATGACGGCGAGTACATGATGGAGTTGGAATGGAAGGGCCACGGCGTCGAAGACGTCACCATTGGTAAGTACGACTACGGCGGGATGTTTCTCCGGATGCCTTGGCGCAAAGGTATGCAAGGTCAGGCGACGAATGCGGTTCGTCAGGTTAACTCCAAAGCGGAAGGCAAGCGTTCGACGTGGGTCGACGTCGGATTGCAGTTGGAAGGACGCGACGATCAGGCTCATATCGCGATTTTTGATCACAGCAAGAACAAGGGCTTTCCACAGCACTGGCGCGTGGATGGCCAATTAGGCGTTGGCCCGATTCGTGCACGAGAAGGCGACTGGTCGATCAAAAAGGGGGCCACTGAAACGATTCGACACGCCGTTCATGTCTACAGTGGCAAGCTCGATGATGTGGCGCTCACAAAGAAGTGGTCGCAGTATGCGGGTACTGGAACCTGGGCGATGTGGAATATCGCTAGGCAAGAAGGGCGAGACGCTAAACTCCTGAGCCCTCAAGAAGCCGTTGATGCGATGACCGTGAAGCCAGGCTTCGAAGTGAATGCATTTGCGAATGAGCCTATGATCACCCAGCCGATGGCGTTTTGCTGGGATGACAAGGGTCGTATGTGGATCGCCGAAAATCGCGACTACGAGAATCGGCGTGATGGGTTCGCGAACTTTGGTGACAGCCGCATTCTGATTTTGGAGGACACGGACAAGGACGGCGTCGCCGACACCAAAAAGGTTTTTGCAGAGGGGATTCCGTTTCCATCTGCTATGGCTGTTGGCTTTGATGGGCTGTGGCTTGGTGCTGTGCCCAATCTG
>CAYQMZ010000260.1:0-9133 GCA_964418725.1 uncultured Pirellulaceae bacterium | reverse complement strand
CATATCCGCTGCGTTTGCCCAAGACGCAGAGAAGGCTGACAAACCGAAGTTGGTCGTGTCAGCCTTCGCACCGGTTAAAGATACCGAGGCACAGCTGAAGTACTTTATCGACAAGATCGGTCGTGACCTCGCCGACAAGGAAGAGTTCGGTGAGGCTCAAGCGAAACGCGTTGGACTCGATGCGTCTACCGTCTCCGTGTTGGCACTAACACTTGGAGTCCACGACAAGGATACGAAATTCAAAGCATCGGCCAGCAAGCTAATCGAGGTGTCGGGCACACTGGCTGAGAACGCCGAGGACTTTGACTCTGCGAAGGAAGCTCACTCTGCGCTAGTGGCAGCGTTCAAGAGTCCGGAGAAAGCCGAGCCAGTCGAATGGGGCGAACCGGTCGCTGATCTTGCGATGCTGATGCAACAAGTTCCGATCGTGAATGCGGGGCTTCGCAAAGGAGTTGATGACAAACGACGGTTTGCTCGTAACGCGAAACGAACGGCTCCACGTGCAGTGACGTTAGCAGCCATCGCGAATGCCTCCATGCTGGACACAAACTACTGCAGCGATGAAGAAGACGAGAAGGCTTGGAAGCAGATTTGCGCGGACATGCGCGACGCCTGTGCGGATGTTTACAAAGCCCTCATCAAGAAAGATCAGGATGCTGCCAAGAAGGCGAATCAGCGTGTTGTCGAAACCTGCGACGCATGCCACGACAAGTTTCGCTAACCGATCAATCGGTATTCCGAAATCCGCCGGCGATCTTCGCCAAAACTACGCTGCACCGCAACGCATTTCGACGGCGAGATGTTTTACGTCTCGCCGTCAATTCGTGAAAATTCGCTGGAACGCGGCTCAACTGCTTCCGTTTCATCGACCGTTTGTTACTGGTCGATACGAAACAGACCTCATCCTGGCTGCCTGCCGCAACTAAGATAGGCGTACGTCGTGCACGTTGCGAAGTGCACTAACAGATCGTACTCCGCTTCGATTGCGCCGTGCGACCTCCCCTGAACTCAACGACGATCACGCGTGGCTTTCCGGCCATATTGAGAGAGTCAACATGCCGACTGAACAGCACTCCCAGCAAGTTGCCTTCAACGTGCGAAAGCATGACGCCGCCACTGCTCGCCGCGGCGCAGCAGTTTGGTGGATCGCGGGCCTTCTGCTGCTGATCGCGGCCTTGGCCTTCGGGGCCTCTAAATTGGCTCCATCGAGATCATCCAAGAACGCAGCTGAAATCTTGGTGCACGAAGCGAAACGCGGCGACATGGTGGTCAGCGTTACCGAACAAGGCAGGCTGGAGAGTTCTCAAAACGCCGAAATCAAATGTCGCGTTAAGGGTGGCAGCACGGTGCTTTGGGTCGTCGAGTCCGGCACCGTTGTCAAAACGGGCGACGAACTAGTCCGCCTGGATCAAGCCTCCATCGAAGACAATATCAGCACGCAAAAGATTGCCTACGAAACCGCCGTCGCCAACAAGGCGACCGCCGAGAGCGACGTGGCCGTCGCCAAGATCGGAATTGAAGAGTACCTAGAAGGGACTTTTCGTTCGCTGCAAACAACAGCACAGAAGGATGTTGTCATTGCCGAGTCCAATTTGAAATCGGCACGCAACGCCCTCGAGCACGCGGAGAAGATGTTTCGCAAGGGCTACAACAGCAAGCTCGATTTAGAAGCTCAACTTGATGCGGTGGAGCATGCTCGGCTTGAGCTCGACGTCAAAAAGACCGACTTGGAATCCCTGGAAAAATACACGCGGGCCAAGGAGCTAGAGACGCTGAACAACGTTCTCAAGATTGCCAAAGCTCGCTTGGCCGCCGAAGAGGCTTCCTTGGATCTTGAGCGAGCTCGCTTGGAACGTGCCGAAAATCAATTGAAGAATTGCCTGATTCTGGCAGATCGCGACGGCATCGTCCTTCACCCCAATGCGGCTGAGTGGAAAGAGTCGCCCGACATTGAAGAAGGCGCAAGCGTACGCGAAGACCAAGTGCTTTTGATTATGCCCGACCTCAGTCAGATGCAGGTCAAGGTTGGCATCCACGAATCGAAAGTCGATCGCCTGCAGGCGGGCATGCCGTGCCGTGTTCAATTGCAGGACGGCTACGTTAACGGCGAGGTCACACAAATTGCCACGATCAGCAAAGGTGGCGGTTGGTGGAATGGGAACTTGGTCAACTACGACACGATTGTCAAAGTTGATGACGACGCCAAACTGAAACCCGGCATGACCGTTGCCGTGGAGATTTTTCTAGCGAAGTACAAAGATGTCGTCACTGTTCCTGTCGCATCCGTGCTGGAGATTGAAGAAAAACACTACTGCTGGATCGACAATGGCAGCTCGACGCCCGAACGTCGTGAGGTCGTCGTCGAAGACAGCAATGACACGTTTGCTGCGATCAAGGAAGGCTTGCAACAGGATGATCGTGTCGTACTCAACCCGCGTGACTTCGTCGGCGAAGCCAGCGTTATGGCACTCAAATCGATTCGTCCGACGACGGCTCCGGCTGATGTACCCGATTTCGACGCCTCGAAATCCAAAGGCACGAACAAGAAGTCAGCTGACAAAAAGAAGCCCCAGGCAAACAAACTTACAGGAGCGGCCATCCTCAAGATGGCGGACAAGAACAAGGACGGCGTACTCACGGAAGACGAGCTCGATGACAATGGAAAGCGGGACCTGAAGAAGAACGACACCAACGGCGACGGAAAGCTGGACGAAAAGGAACTGGACGCAGCCGTTAAAAAGGCGATGGCTGGGGCGAAAAAGAAGTAGTCGCCTGTCTCCTACGCCGATTGGTCCGAACTCGAAAACCTCCAATGATCAATAGTCCTTTCCTTCAAACGTTTAAGCTTGGACTGAAAAGTCTATTCTTGCAGAAGCTCCGATCCAGCTTGGCCGCGTTGGGGATCATCATCGGTACCGCAACCGTCATCTGGCTTGTGGCTTGCGGCGAAGGAGCAAGTTACCAAGCCCAACAACGCATCAAGGAATTGGGCGCGACCAACATCATCGTCAAGAACGTCAAGCCAGTCTCGAAAGACCAAAGCGACAATGCCCGCGTGCAGCGTTACGGTTTACTGCGCACGGACTACGAGCGGATGCTGACCATTCCAACCGTGAAGCGTGCCGTGCCGATGCGTGACCTGACTCGCAAGGTACGGGTCGGAGATCGGTCGGTTGATGCCAACCTGGTCGGCTGCACACGCGAGTACCTACCGCTCAACCGTCTTGAAATTGGCCGAGGTCGCTGGTTCAACTCACGCGACGAAGGCGAAAACGTGGCCGTTCTAGGTGCTGGGGTCGCTTCGACGATCTATCCAGTCGAAGACCCTGTCGGCAAAACGGTCTGGCTGGGGTCTGACTTGTACACGGTCATTGGACTGACTCGCCAGCGGGCAGCTTCCGTTGCCATTGGCGGCAGCATGGAAGCCCATGAGTACAACAACGACATTTACATTCCGCTATCGACAGTCGAAAAACGAGTCGGCGACTTCATCATGGAGCGAAAACCGGGCAGCTTCACGGGGGAAATCGTGGAACTCTGCCAAGTCACCGTCGCCGTTGACAGTGTTGACGATGTGGATATCACAGCCAAAGTCATCCGCACGCAATTGGAGAGTTTCCACGACACGGAAGATTACGAAGTGGTCGTCCCGAAAGCTTTGCTCGCTGAAGCGGAGGCTCAAAAGGCAATGTTCAACGTCTTGCTGGTGGTGATTGCCGGTATATCACTTCTTGTGGGCGGAATCGGCATCATGAACATCATGCTGGCCACCGTAACCGAGCGAACGCGTGAGATTGGTATCCGACGAGCGTTGGGTGCACGCAGGACACATATCGTCCAGCAGTTCCTCACGGAAACGACCGTGCTCACCGCGACCGGCGGCCTAATTGGCGTCATCCTCGGACTGTTTATTGGTCCCATTGCCAAAGTCGCGCTCTTGATCGCCAACATTTATGCTCCGTCAATGTTGCCAGCGATTGTGCAAAATCTTGAGCCACGAATCGCGCCGTGGTCTGTGATATTGGCACTCTCGATCTCAATCGGCGTTGGGCTGTTGTTTGGTGTCTATCCTGCGCGGCAAGCCGCCTACCTGGACCCGATCGAAGCATTGCGGCACGAATAGAGCCATCCAAGGAATCCGCATTTATGGATAACAACCTGCACTCGAACTCTCCGGCCGATTCCAACAAACACCGAATCCTTCTGGTTGAGGACGACGTGGAACTGGCCACAATGATGGCGGAGTTCCTGAACGCCAACGAATTCATCGTTTCGGTCGAAGGTCGCGGAGACGTGGCTGCTCAACGGATCCTCTTAGAAAAGCCCGAAGCCGTTTTGCTGGACGTAAATCTCCCCGGTGCGAACGGCTTCACCATTTGCAAGTCCATTCGGGATTCCTACCCGGGCGTCATTCTGATGCTCACCGCACGCGGCGAGGAAGAAGACGAAGTGCTTGGCCTGGAAGTTGGTGCAGACGATTACATGGCAAAGCCGGTACGTCCACGGGTGCTCTTAGCGCGTCTGAGGTCCCACCTGCGTCGCGTCACCCCCAACGAATCGCTGACCGGACAATCAATTCATGTCGGCTCCATGGAGGTTGATCCTTCCAGCCGCACCGTCAAGATCGACGGACAAATGATTGAATTGACCACGGCTGAATTCGATCTATTGTTTCTGCTCGCACAACACGCTGGCAAGACACTCAATCGGCAAGATCTGTATCAGCAAATCCATGGACTTGCGTACGACGGCATCGACAGATCCATCGATTTGCGAATCTCTCGACTGCGAAAAAAAATCGGCGATGATCCGGCGCGTCCAGCCCGCATCAAATCCGTGCGTGGCGTTGGCTACATGCTTGCTTTGGAAACTGGCGGTTAGTGGTTCAAGCGCCGGTAACGGTTTGGCCGAATCGCGTCCCTAATAGATCCAAAAGAGCACAGCATTTCAGGTGGGACTACGGAGCCAGTGTGACACTCGATTCACAATGTGCTCCGATTCTTGCGTGCTTTTAGGTTCCGGCCAGTTCAGCCGGCTCAGTTCGCAAGCGAATGCGAGATGCGATTCCTCGGAGTTCTGCAATCTGTCGAGCACACGTTTCCTGATCTTCAGCCTTCGCAGCAATCTCCAACTCCTTCGACGGAATCGTGAATTGCCCGAAGCCGATGCTGCCGCCAGACCCTTTCAACCAGTGGCCCAGTTTCGCAAGCTGATGGAAGTCTGCGTCTTCACAACACTCATCCATCAGGTCCAACTGCCCCTGCAATCGGTCGACGAATTCCTCGATGATGCTGTAGAAGTCGGGATCATCTGGAAGGCTCGAGTAGATAGGCGAGGCCTCGTCACCTGAAGCGATCTCTTGCTTCGCTGGCTCTGGCTCCGGCCCCAACAACTTCGGTGAGTCCTCGACAAACTTTGCTCCTTCCAATTCTTTGCCGACAGTCGAGTAGAGCAGATCAATGTCGATAGGCTTGGTAAGAAAGCCATTGCAACCGGCGTCCAGACATTCCTTTTCGAATCCCTTCATCGCATTGGCCGTCAACGCGTAGATCGGTGTGTCGACGCCAAGCTTGCGAATTGCTCGCGTGGCCGTAGGACCGTCCATTACCGGCATCTGCATGTCCATCAGGATCAGATCAAACTTATTTTCGGAGGCGAGGTCGAGTCCGATCTTTCCATTCTCCGCGCACGACACCTTGAGCCCTGCTTGCTGGAGCAGAAGCGAAACAAGTTCACGGTTTTCGGCTCCGTCATCAACGACAAGTATATGCCCGTCATCAAACTTCCAACTCTCATGCGTGTCTGAAGTACTCGAGGCGTGAAACTCCAACGCCTCGGGATCTAGCATCGTCACACCATCCAGCGATCCTGTCGCGATGGTCACGATAAACGTACTGCCCTCGCCTGGCGTACTTTCGACCGTGATCTCGCCGCCCAAGGCTTCTGCGAAACGCAGGCTGATGGAAAGGCCAAGCCCGGTACCACCGAAACGTCGCGTGACGGAACTTTCAGCTTGTGAAAACGGATCAAAGATTCGCTTCAATTGTTCTGCCGTCATACCGATGCCGGTGTCTTGCACTTCGATGCGCAACTTCGGTTCGTCGTCGGTTACAACACAGGCTCGCAAATAGACACCACCGCTTTCGGTGAACTTAATCGCATTGCCTGCTAGGTTGGTAATGATCTGCTGCAGACGGGACGGGTCACTCACAATGGTCGCAGGAAGCGGCTCGGTGGGTGTGAACTCGAGCGCAATGCCTTTCTGTTCGGCTTTCATGGAGAGCACTTGTACGACCTCGTGAATAATCACATGAGGTTCGCAGGACACTTGCTCCACTTCCAACTTGCCTGCCTCGACCTTCGAAAGGTCAAGAATGTCGTTGATCAAGTTCAGCAAGTGCTTTCCACTAGAGTGAATCGTGTCCAAATACTTGCGTGGATCTTGACGACTGACGCCGTACCCTCGTCGGATGATGTCGGTGAAACCTAGAATCGCGTTCATCGGCGTACGAATCTCGTGACTCATGTTCGCCAGGAACTCACTCTTCGCACGGTTCGCAGCGTCCGCCTCTTCTTTGGCCTTTCCAAGCTCTTGTTTCTTCAGCTCAAGCTGCGTTACGTCGTCAAAGCTAACCAAGGTGCCGCCATGCTTTCCGCCGGTCGACATGACTGGCGTACAGTTCACCATAAAGCATCTCCAACCCAAGTCGGGTAAATGCAGATGCACTGGGACATTGCGTTGCGACTCGCCTGATTCCAGGCACTTTGTCCATGGCGCGTCCTCCGCTGGCATAGCAGTTCCATCCGTCCGTTGCCAACCGAAGTGCTGAGCATCCTGGCCCAATAGCTCGTTGACGTCCGCATTGAAGGTTTCTGCAAAGGCGCTGTTGGCTAAAACGATTCGGCCCTTTAGATCTACAACCAGCAGTCCTTCCGCCATGGTATCCAGAGCTGATCGCTCCCGTGGCGGGTTCGCCTGTGAAGGGTCTAGTTGCGTCAGCATCTTGCCCATATATACGTAGAAGGCAAGGAAGCTCCCGGCCGACATAAACAGCATCAGCGTTATGACGGGAGACATACCAAAGGTGCTTCCCACCTTGTTTGTGTCGCGAAACCGCAGCTCAAGCTGTCCCCAACGATTGTTTGCCGAATACAGAGGAACGCGAACTTGGGCATCCGATGAAAAATCACCGACCATACTGACCCAGTGCTTGTCGTGCTTCCCAACAGTCGCTACGGCAACGTTGTCCTTACGGCGAATGGCAGCAGACAGCAAGTCGGCGTTGCGCCGCACGAGCGTATTCAGGTGTTTTTCGATCCGATCGATTTCTGACGTCGTGACAAACCTGGACGTCGTCAAAGCAATCGATTCCGCCAGCATTGCGCGACCGCGTCGGATCTCGCTTTGCTGATTAGGAATCAAACCAAGTAGTAACGCCCCCAATTGCAGGCTTACGACCAAGCTTACCAAGCCAATTGAAATTCGAAATTTAGGCGTCAGTTTACGCTTCATCTTTCGCTTCCTTTCGCACGTCGTCTTTGCTAACGAGCTTCTCGAGCGATTCGTCTTCTTCGTCGTCTGCGAGTGCGACTAGTTCCTCGTCATCCAACATGGCAGACAATACAGGCATTGGATCCACGAGATGCCATGCCGGCAATGACGACAGAACGCTGGACAACAGGACGCCGCCGCGAATCAGCCACAACACGTAGCCCACAGAGAAACTAGCGGCCACAGTCATCGTTGACCCCAACACGGCGTGCCCAACAAAATCATCTTGAGCGACGTCGCGTCGCAGTAAGTCCAACCCATCCAATGTTCGCGTGGAAAACTCGAAGGACACATTTTGCGTTACGGTATTAGGACGGACTTCAACTTCTTCAGAGGATGCAGCTACAGCGTTACGTCCAGCCAGTACGACGACAGGTGAAATCGCTTGCTTGGCAATGCCGCCTGTCTGGCCATTTCTTGCGGTCTCTTCGACGGTTGGTTCAGCCTCCGAACGTCCTGCGGGTCGAGACTGACTTCCGTCTCCCGCCTGGGTACTGGGCGGCGCCGGTGCAATTAGCAGCGAAGCAGAATCACCGGAGTCGTCGCCATCCTCGGAAGAACCCCCGGGATCGACGACCTCCGGCGGCGGTGGATCCTCTGCTGGACTTGGAATTGCAATTGCAGAAACCGAGAGCGAGACCGTCCCCATCACTGTTGCGGACGTTCCATCATTGACTGCGTACGTAAAGGAATCCTCTCCAAAATATCCGTCGTTGGCGGTGTACGTAAACGATCCGTCGGTGTCCAAGGTCAGGACGCCATGTGATGGCGGCGTCATCACCGTGACCATCAAGACTGCTCCCTCTGGATCGATGTCATTGGCCAACAGCCCGGGAGCACTGACCATCAGGCTTGGACCAATCGAAAAGGACTCACCAACGACAATTGGGGACTCATCAATGTCCGTCACGTTGATCACGATCGTGTCATCGTGAAAATGCGACGCAGAGTCCGTGACTCGCACGTTGACAGAGAAGCTGTTCGTTCCTTCGAAGTCCAGCATGCCGCCATCAAAGATAAGCTGCTCGCCATTGGGACCTTGAAGCGAGAAGAGCCCAGCGTCGGCACCAGGCAAGATCGTGTACGTAAATGTGTCACCTGTGTCTGGGTCGGTCGCGGTCATCGACGCAACCTGAATGCCACCAGTTGTGTCCGTCCCCTCGGGCAGATCGATCGAATCAGGAACGATATCCGTGGGAGGTAGATTGGTTTGCACGATGGTGATCGTAACCGTCGCAGTCGCCGTTCGGCCCGTTACATCAGAGACTTCGTAAGTAAAGAAGTCAGTCGTCGACAGGCCGCCGTCGTGCGTATAGGTGAACGTTCCGTCGCCATTCAGTACTAGGCTTCCATTGGTAACGTCCACGACGGGAGTCACGTTGACCGTCAGCGTATCGTTGGGGAGGTCTAAGTCAGTATCACCATCGAGCAGGCTAACACTAGCATCCAAATCGGCTTCCGTCGCAATCTGGCCGTCTGTAATCGTAAATGACTCGGCGTCAGCGGTGGGAGCATTATCGTTCTGCGGTGTGATAGTGATCGTCACCGTTGCAGTGTCGGTGTTTCCAACAGCATCGCGAA
>CAYQMZ010000259.1:1035-9146 GCA_964418725.1 uncultured Pirellulaceae bacterium | reverse complement strand
ACGGGCGTTTCCGTGTGAACGAGTTTTCGACAATTTACGACGCCGACGCTGGGGCCCTTTTCAATATCGACGGCAACCTGCAAGTTGGCCTCGAAGCGACTTTGGAAGTCAGCGTGATTGGCATCACCATTGTCGACGAGCGATGGGAGCTATTCCGAACGACGCTGGTTGACGGTGGAATTTCGACACCGAACGACGCTCGCATCATTCGCGGCGTGAATCCGCCAAAGATTGGCAGCGTCAACAACGGAGTGCTAGATCTGTACGTCGGCAGCAAGGCCAGTCGCCGCACGAACGCGGAACCGGGCGTCACGGATGAACACTTCTCCGTTCACGCGCTGGGCGAATCGCAGGGCGGCGGCGAAACACTGATGGTCGTTTTCGAATCGCCATCTGGTGAAAAGTACGCTCGCGTGTTCGACGGAGTGCGAAAAATCGTCGCCTCTGCCGGATCGGGCGACGATACGATTCGCATTCTTCCGGGAGTGACCTCACGAATCGAACTTTCCGGCGGCGTTGGTGACGATGTTTTGTCGACTGCCGGGTCGGGCGTTGCTGTGCTACGCGGTGGAAGCGGTAACGACACACTGCTGGGTGGCACCGCCAATGACTCACTGTACGGCGAATCGGGCAATGATACGTTAGGAGGCGGTAGGGGCGACGACATGTTGGACGGCGGTGCCAACGACGACCGAATGTTTGGGCACGCTGGCAACGACAGACTGTTCGGCCGCAGCGGTGACGACAGCTTGGAAGGTGGTCACGGCGACGATGAACTTCTTGGGGGTGACGACGACGACTTACTAACTGGCGGTGTCGGCAGCGACAGAATCTTCGGCGAAGCGGGCAGTGACACGATTCGGTTTGGCTTCTTCCTCCGAGACACCTTGGGGGTCGACTTCATCTCCGGCGGCGAACACGAAGACATCGTCGAAGTCTATGGAACCGAACAGGCAGACAACTTCACGATCGAAGAAGTGAGTGCCGGTTCATTCCGCGTCACCAACGGTGAGCATTCCACTTTCCAGTTCAGCCTGCCTGAAGCCCGGCGTGATCGAGACACCGAAGAAGTCCGCATCAGCGGAATGGGTGGCGACGACACGATTCGAGCCGAAGGGCACTTCAACGTAAATCGCCTGCACCTTGCTGGCGGAGATGGTAACGACACATTAATCGGCTCTGCAACGCGTGACTTGCTTTCCGGCGGTGATGGAAACGACGTGCTGTTCGGTCGAGGCGGCACCGACGAACTTCGCGGTGGCATGGGCGACGACGTGCTGGACGGTGGCGGCGACTCGGACGCGCTTTACGGGGAAGCAGGTCGCGACCATCTAAACGGTGGAAGTGGAGCCGACGCGTCTTACGGCGGTCCCGGAAATGACACGATTGAAGCTGGCCGTGGATTCATCGGGGATCTGATGGACGGGGAAGACGGCAACGACACGCTCAAAGGCGGAGCCGGTATCGACACTATCCGAGGTGGCAACGGCAGCGACCGCATTCACGGCGGTGGCTTGGATGACGTTCTGTTCGGTGGCGACGGCAACGACATCATTTTTGGCGGAACGGGACGTGACTTCATCGACGCGGGTGCTGGCGACGACACCCTGCATGCCCTGGATCCCGATACGCAACCACTCTCGATTGCTGCCTGGGACGAAGCTTTGCAAACACTCACGGCAGCTGAGTCTCTAGAAAACGAGTCGGAAACACTGAATCTACTCGTCGGTCACCTCGCATTGGACGCGGAAACGTCTACCACAGCTCAACAACAGCAGCTTGCCAAGGTGCTGTCAGGCCGAAGAAATCACTCGGCGAATGAACGAGAGGTCATCGACTCGGTTTTGGTCGACATCGACACCAGCCAATCTCTTAACCTCGATCAACTCTTGGGTGGATCCGGTGAGGACTTGTTGGTGGGCACGAAATACAACGACGTTCTGCACGGCGGCAGCGGCAGCGACGAAGTCCGTGGCGGAAAAGGAGACGACCAAATCCAAGTAGAACTTCCATCGGGCAACACCAACATTCACGACAACGACGAAGTCGACCATGTAATCGGTGGAGTCAACTCTGACATTCTTGAGATCCTGGGGACAGAAGAAAATGACACGTACGTTATCCGGCAGTTGCCTGGCGGGGTCATCGAAGTCATCAACGGCGACCAACAAGCTTTCCGCTTCGCGTCCCCGAATAAACAGGGCTTTAGCGAACTGCGAATCTCTGGATTGGGCGGCGACGACACCCTAGAGGCAGTGGGGCGATTTGACATTCGACTTCGACTCGACGGAGGCGAAGGGAACGATCTACTGGTCGGCGGCAACGCGGCGGATTGGCTGCTTGGTGGCGATGGCGACGACACGATCTATGGTGGAGCCGGCGATGACGAAATCGACGGCGGATCCGGCAACGACATCCTAACTGGCGAACAGGGCAACGACACCATTGTCGGTGGACTTGGCAAAGACAACATTCAGGGAGGCAACGACAACGACGAACTCTTCGCTCTCGACGCCAACGTACAACTGTTCGCTCGGCCCACCTCGACTGACGACGCGGATGATTCGTTGAGCACTGCTATATCGGTCTCCATTCCCGATAACGAAGAAAGTCCTAGCGGAGACAACATCAACGTCGATGGCGGGTTCTTTGGCTTGCAACCCGATCTGAAGCCACGCTGGGACGAGTTACCCAACAATGATTCGCAGACGGTCCGTGTTGACGCGTTGGACGGCGGAGCAGGTGATGATCGTCTACGAGGAAGTGATAATGTCGACCACCTGCGGGGTGGAACTGGAAACGATGTGATTGTTCACTCTTTGGGAGACGACGTCATTATGGGCGGCGAGGGAGAACTTGACCGCTATACGTTCCTATTCACGGATGAATCAGAGTACATCGACGTCTATCTCGACAACTCTGGAGACGTGCTCGTATCAAGAAGCCTATCACTGGGGACGCGCAAAGATCACGTTCTGGGCAAGGCGAACCATTTGGAAATCGAAGTGGTCGGAATCGAAGCGAACGGCGGACGCGACCGGATCAATGTCGACTTTGGCAAACAAGCCGTGATGCAAGTTCATGCCGATGGCGGCGAAGGCAATGATCGCTTTGACCTTTCGAAGTTGCCACACGATGCTCATGTGATCGGGGGCGAAGGCGACGACTTCATCACGCAGTCAGCACCGGATGGAACCGAGCCGATCAACATGGTCCTCACCGATACCCGGCTGACTTCGGGGCACACTCGGCGTTTGGAGAGTATCGAGCGGGCGACGCTACGCGGCAACGATGGCGACAACGTCCTGGATGCGAGGAACTTTAGCGGTCGCGTGCGGCTCGCTGGAGACGCAGGCGACGACGTGCTTTGGGCGTCACGAGGCAGTGATGTGGTCGACGGTGGAATCGGCGATGACACGCTGGGCGTACAAGGCGACGTACACTTTACGCTGGAGACAAGAACCGTAACCGGAATGGGGCGAGATTACTTCCGCAACATTGAACGGGCCGAGGTAAACGGCGGTGACTCAGCCAACATTATCACGGCCAGGGCCTTCCCTGGCCCGGTGACAATCCGTGGTGGACGTGGCAACGATGTAATTGTTGGCTCTGCATTCTCCGACAAAATCTACGGCCAGGACGGGAACGACAGCCTCGATGGCAATGAAGGCCACGACGACATCTACGGCGGAAATCACAACGACACGATTTACGGTCGCGGTGGATCAGATGAACTGCACGGCGAAAACGGAGAAGACGTAATTCACGGTGAAGCCGGCAATGATTCCCTCTATGGCGGAGATGCCAAAGACTTCCTGTACGGCGGAGCGGGAAGCGATCTGCTGAACGGTGGCAACCACAACGACACTTTGTACGGCGGATCGGGGGCTGACGGTCTTCACGGTAAAGGAGGCGACGACAAACTTTACGGTGAAAGTGGATCAGATACGCTCGACGGGGGTACCGGCACGGATACTGTCGACGGAGGTACCGGTCATGACACGGGAACGCAGTACCGACGTAAAACCGGTTGGTGGATCTTCGCAAGCTGGGAGTACCAGGACACGTTCAAAAGCATCGACAAAACGAAGTACAAGGATTGGTAGTCAGCACTCGGGTTGATTGAACGAGCACGGTGGTGAAAGCACTACCGTGCTTGTTCTGTTTGGCCTACTAGATACCTTCGATCTCACGTGAGAGCTGCTGCACGTAGTTGTCAGTGAGCCCACCGACATAATCGAGTATCTGATGTAACCACCATTCGTACGGTTCGGTCTGATGCTGCTTCAGAAACTCCAAAGGCCAAGCCAATTCCAAACAGCGTTTGGAGATGAACATCAGCTCGCCGACTTCCTGATGCCTTGCCAGCTTTTGCGTTGCCAGAGCAAGGGCTTTCACGATGCGACCAATTGACTTGTAAGCACCAAGCTCGACGATCACTTTCGATGAGTCCGCAAAGATCATTTCATAGGTCTCGCCAACTCGCTTCATGCCGTCTTGCATTGGCTGGGAAAAATCTCGCTTCAGATCTTCGGTCCGCTCACCAGCCATTATCTGTTCGTAGTGCGATTCGAAGATATCCCAGCTTTCGTCAATCAACCGCTGAATCACTTGACCTCGCATCATCGAAAGCGGCATCGTGGGCCGTGGATTGTCCAAGAACAGCGAATAGACCTCACGCACGTAGTCCGTCGAAACGATGCCAATTTCCGCAGCGTCTTCTAAGTCTAAGACGCGATAGCAAATGTCGTCCGCGGCCTCGGATAAAAACGACAGCGGATGCCGCGCCCAAGTTCCGTCTGGAAGCTGCAGCCCCATCGTGCCGAAGACCGTTTCGAAGATCGACCATTCTGTCGAAAAGCAGTTGTATTTCTGCTTTGCCTTCGCGCGGTCGTCGGTCGAACACCAGGGATACTTCACCATGGCCCCCAACGACGCAAACGTTAACCGAAGGTGCCCGGTATGCTCGATGTCAACGCGCGAGGCCAATCGGAATCCTTGTGCGTTGCCCTCGAAGATCAGAATATCCTGTTTGACGTTTTCTGAGACTTCGACGCCATCCGGAAAAATCTCCGACGAGTGACTGGCCGCCCATTCCCTGATCGCGTACTCGCCCGCGTGTCCGAATGGTGGGTTCCCAATGTCATGAGCCACGCACGCCGACATCAGAATCCAACTGAGATCTTGCGGAGACCGGCCTTCTGGCATTTCATTGCGTTGCAGCAAAAAGTCGCCCAGGCGATTTGCGAACGAGCGTCCGACGCATGCAACCTCAATCGAGTGCGTCAGCCGGTTGTGCACACCGTCGGGAGCCATCGGATGCACCTGTGTCTTTCGCGCCAAGCGACGAAACGACTGCGAAAACACGACGCGATCGTAATCAGACTCGAAGTGCGACCGATGCGGGTTTGACGACGAAGCGGCTGCCTCCTTGCCATCGTAAGGTGTGCGAAAATCCGATAGTAGCTCTTGCCACTTGAGCCTCATGCCGTTTCCTGTCTCTTCCTTGAATCAAAGTGAGCGAAATCTGAGTCGATACCTGGTCCAGATGGGCCGAATCCAGATAGGCGAGTCCAGATGCCGAATTCAGTTACGCGAATCCGACTAGTAGGCTTCCCCGTTTCTGGACAACCAAAGTTTAAACAGCTGCTTGCATTCTTCTACCAGCACACCGTCTTGCAAAATGACTTGGCTGCCACCGGTGCGCAGCAGCGTCGCCGCGTCCATCGTCAATTCGTTGAATCCCGCTTCGGATGCGTCAGCGATCGTGGCTCCGTAGTAGACCTTTTGCACGCGGGCCCAGTGTAGAGCAGACGTGCACATCGGACAGGGCTCGCACGTTGTCGCCACCACGCAGTCATCCAGCAGAATTTGGTCCAATTTCCGGCATGCCTCGCGAAGGGCCGTCACTTCCGCATGCGCTGTAATGTCCGTGGACTGCCAGACAATATTGTGACTGGCGACAACCAACTCGTCTCCGCGAGCAATGGCGCATCCAAACGGCGACTGCTTCCGCTCGATACCTCGCTGCGCGGCCTCGACGGCATACCCCATTAACTTCTCTGGATCGATGGACATGGTTGACTGTCTTTCGCTCGAGGAATAGATGCTTAGAATGACCGGTTCGCGCGTGCGGATTCCGCAACCCATCGGCCAATTGTTGCCTGCATTGGGCTATCAGGACAGAGCAACCGCAGGCGAAACTTACCAGCACTTTGGTTCGAACCAGCCAATAAACGGAAAGCAATTCATGTCCGACAACCCAAGCGTCATCCTTTCGGGCTTCGCCGACGAAGCAGCCAACGACAAACTCGCCGTTCAGCAGTTTTCCGCCTTCGCGGCGATCGGTCTACAGTACTACAGCATTCGTTTCATTGACGTCGGAAACGGCGTTAAGAACGTCATGAAACTGAACAAGACCGAAATCAAACAAGTCCTCAAAATGCAGGACGAATATGGCCTGAAGGTTTCCTCGATCGGCTCCCCGATTGGCAAAGTGAAATTGCTGGATGTGGACGACGGAACCAAGAACGCCTACATCCCATTCGCCAAGTATCTAAAGACCGACGTTAAAAAGGCATGCGAACTGGCGAACACGTTCGGCGCCAAACTAATCCGCGGCTTTTCGTTTTATCACCCGAAAGAAACGAATCCTAAGGATCACATTCCGCAAGTTGTCGATCAACTGGGCCAGATCGCAGACATGGCCAACAAGCACAAGCTGACATTTGGCTTGGAAGTTGAAGCCAACCTGGTCGGGCAAAGCGGAGACTTGTTGAAACAAATCCACAAGCAAGTCAACAGCCCAGCCCTGATGCTGATCTACGATGCGGCCAACCTAGTGACGCAGGGTTTGGGGGCACAGGAATCGTACGAACAGTATCTTGCGACCAAACCAGGACTGGGTTGGCTGCATGTAAAGGACTACCGCCAACCGAAGAAGAAGACGACGCACGTTGACGAGGAAGCCCTCAAGAACTTTGTGCCAGCTCATCTGGGCGACGGTGGACACGAAATGATACTGCGTGATCTCAAGAAAGAGATTCCGAAGCTTGAGAAGAAGCTGAAGAAACGCGGCATCCCCGGCTTCTTCATTGATTTGGAGCCTCACGTTAAAGGCGGCGGCCAATTTGGCGGCTTCAGTGGTCCCGACGGCATGGGCGTCGCACTTCGCAGTCTCTGCCGAGTCTTGGATTACGTTGGTATCGATTATCACCTACGAGACTTCGACGACGTTCGGAAGTCTCGGGGGTTTTAGAGCGAGCTGCGATCAACGGCTCCCAATGGAAATCGAATCGGTCTAGTCGCGGACATCGCCGGCTTTGCGCAATTCCGTGAAGCCGGCCAACAAGTCCAGAAAACAGGCAGAGCCGAAGAGTCACTTGCTCCCCTCTCCTCACGAATTCGGATCGAGCAGCTCACCAGTTGCACCAGGCGTTGTCCGAATTCGTGGGGAGAGGGGCTGGGGGTGAGGGGAAACCAACGTGAACGAAAAACTTGACCGCATCGAGTACGCACGTTTGCGAAGACAAATGTCGGACGAGTGGGAACGCCTGATGTGGCAACTGCTCAGAAACCGCCAACGATGCAATCAGAAGTTTCGTCGCGAACATCCGCTTGGGATTTACACAGCGGACTTCTACTGTGCGGCAGCGAAGTTGGTGGTCGAAGTTGACGGAGCCAGTCATCGATCACCGGAGGCTCAGCAATACGACGCTGCACGGGATCAATGGATGCGCCAGCAAGGAATCCGAGTGCTGCGATTTACTTGTCAGCAAATTGACAATGAGTTGCAAAGCGTTATTGACGAAATCGACAATGCGTTGCGGATGGATAGCTAAATTCCCTCACCCCCAGCCCCTCTCCCCACGAATTCGGACAACGGTTGATTTTCATGGCAACGCGATTTGCTCGAATTCGTGGGGAGAGGGGAGCAAGTTTAGTGCGGAGCCTTCGTACAAGTCTGCAGTCTCCGTTTGCATGCGTTTGTCATGGCCTCGGAATCGCAGCTTGGGGCAAAACCACCCTGCATACCATGCGGGTACAGCTTCCTTGGACTGCACAAGCAGCTGGTGATGTTCACCGACTCACTCCGTCGACTACTCCTCGTA
>CAYQMZ010000259.1:0-1025 GCA_964418725.1 uncultured Pirellulaceae bacterium | reverse complement strand
AACCTCACCTGAATACCATGCGGGTACAGCTTCCGTGAACTGCACTAGCAGTGTTCACCGACTCGCTCCGTCGACTACTCCTCGTAGCTCTCCTGAGCTTGGAAGAGTTTGAGACGACGTTCCATATTCTTCGTGGAGCGTCCGTTCTGCTTGGCTAGGGCGATTGCCTTCTGTAGCCACTCGATCGCCTTTTCGAACTGACCGTCCGCCGCCAAGGCCACGGAATACGTATCCAACGAAATCGGTTCACCATGCTTCGTCAGCTCACAAAGCCGTTCGGCAAACATCACTGCGTCCGCCGGATTCTTCAGCTTGGCATCCTTCGACGTTGCCAGAATCCACGCCAGGTTGTTGAGTGCCATGGGCTGACGCGGCGATGACTTCAATAGCTCGCGGTACTGCTTTGCCGCGTCTGCTTTTCGCCTCCGCACCAAATACAAATCTCCGAGAGCTAGGCGGGCGGAAGTACTCTTGGCATCCACCTTGAGAGCTTGCGTGATCGCTCGTTCCGCATCGTCTAGTTTCCGCTGCCTGACCAAAACTCGACTCAACTTCAGATACGTTCCAGAAAGCAACTCTTGGGTGATCGGCGGAGCAAAGTTCTTCGTCGAGATGTGCGTCCGCATATAGCTGAGGGCTTCTTCGGCTCGCCCGACATCCATCAATGACATCGCTATCGCCATCAAGTCAGGCGGGAACGTGTTCAAACCGATTTTCTGAACCACCCGTCGCCAGTGGTTCCTTCTTTTGATTTCGATACCAACCGCGAATTTCGTTTCGAGAAATTGTCCACAACCAGGCTCGAAAGGTCGATTGTGTCCGCCGTTCGTACCGGTTCACAGCCCGCATCACTGAACGAAACACGTTTTGTGTGACGTCGTGAGCATCGGTGTCCTGCAGGCCCGCTCGTCTTGCCCAGAATAGGACAAGTGGCGAATAAATCTGCACAAATCGGCTCCAACCGTCGGCGCTATCGCGTCGGACTCGGCTAAGCAAACCGTGAGATGTGTCTGGTTCTTCAGGAC